>DMJJ01000492.1 GCA_003452185.1 Verrucomicrobiales bacterium
GACGCCGAGATCGCCGAGAACCTCAAGAAGCTCGAGAAGGCGGCTGGCGCCCAGCTCGGCTCCACGGACAACCCGCTGCTCGTCTCCGTCCGCTCCGGCGCGAAGTTCTCGATGCCCGGCATGATGGACACGATCCTCAACCTGGGACTGAACGACGAGACCGTCCTCTCGCTCGTCGCCGCGACCCGCAACGAGCGGTTCGCCTGGGATTGCTACCGCCGCTTCATCCAGATGTACGGCGACGTCGTCCTCGGCGTGCAGAAGCGCGCGGGCGAAGACCATGAGCCGTTCGAGACCGTGATCGAGAAGCTCAAGCACGAGCGCCACGGCAGCCACCACATCGAGGACACCCGCCTGAGCGTCGAGGACCTCAAGGAGCTCATCAAGCGCTTCAAGGCGCTCGTCAAGGAGCGGACCGGGAAAGAGTTCCCCAACAGCCCCTGGGACCAGCTCAAGGGAGCCGTGGGAGCTGTCTTCGGATCCTGGATGAACGACCGCGCGATCGTCTATCGCCGCAAATACAACATCCCCACCGAGTGGGGAACGGCCGTCAATGTCCAGGCGATGGTGTTCGGCAACACCGGTGAGGAGTCCGGCTCCGGCGTCGCGTTCACCCGCGACCCCGCAACTGGCGAGAAGGTCTTCTACGGCGAGTTCCTCATGAACGCCCAGGGGGAGGATGTCGTTGCCGGCGTCCGCACCCCGGACCCCGTGCAGCGCCTGGCCGAGAAGCAGCCTGCCTCCTACAAGGAGCTGGAGCGGATTCGCGGCGTCCTTGAGAAGCACTTCCGGGACATGCAGGACTTCGAGTTCACGATCCAGGAAGGGAAGGTCTTCATGCTCCAGACCCGCAACGGCAAGCGGACGGGCGTGGCCGCCGTCCGGATCGCCAGCGAGATGGTCAAGGAGAAGCTCATCGACTGGGAGACCGCTGTGATGCGCGTCCCCGCCGACCAGCTCGACCAGGTCCTGGCGCCGATCTTCGACCGTGGCGCCATCAAGGCGGCCAAGGCGATCGCCACCGGCCTGCCTGCCGGCCCTGGTGCCGCGTGCGGGCGGATCTACTTCAACGCGGATCGCGCCGTCACGGCGGCCGATCGGGGCGAGAAGGTCCTGCTGGTTCGCGTCGAGACCTCCCCCGAGGACCTTCGCGGGATGATCGCCGCCGAAGGCATCCTCACCGCCCGGGGGGGTGTCAGCTCCCATGCCGCGCTGGTCGCCCGCCAGATGGGCAAGGTCTGCGTCTGCGGCGCCAGCGCCCTGCACGTCGACTACGATGCCAAGACCCTCTCCGTGGGTGACTCCACGTTCAAGGAAGGGGACTTCCTCTCGATCGACGGCACCAGCGGCACGGTTTACGCCGGCGAGGTGAAGACCGCCGCCTCCGAGGTCATCCAGGGGCTCCTGGAGAACAACACCGAGGCCCGCCAGAGCGGGACCTACAAGAACTTCAAGCAGCTCATGGACTGGTGCTCCAAGGCCACCCGCATGGAGGTCCGGACCAACGCCGACAACCCGGAGCAGACCCGCAACGCCGTCGACTTCGGCGCCACGGGCATCGGCCTCTGCCGGACCGAGCACATGTTCTTCGAGGGGGATCGCATCGACGCCATGCGTGAGATGATCCTTGCCACCTCCCTCCAGGAGCGCGAACTGGCCCTCTCCAAGATCCTTCCCTACCAGCGGGAGGACTTCGCCGGCATGTTCCGCGAGCTCAAGGGGCTCCCGGCCACCATCCGGTTCCTCGATCCGCCGCTCCACGAATTCCTCCCCCACAGCAAGGAGCAGCAGCTCGACCTGGCCAAGAAGCTGGGCGTGCCTGTGGAGCGGATCATGAAGCGCGTCAGCGAGCTTCATGAGTTCAACCCGATGCTCGGGTTCCGCGGATGCCGCCTCGGCATCGGCTACCCGGAGATCTCCGCCATGCAGGCCCGCGCCGTGTTTGAAGCGGCCGCGCTCGTGCAGAAGGAAGGGATCAAGTGCCGGCCCGAAATCATGATCCCGCTCGTCGGGTTCAAGAAGGAGCTCGACCTCCAGGTGGCCGTGGTCCACGAAACCGCCAAGAAGGTTCAGGCCGAGACCAAGGTGAAGCTGAACTACATGGTCGGAACGATGATCGAGGTGCCGCGCGGGGCGCTCACCGCGGATGAGATCGCCCAGTCCGCCGAGTTCTTCAGCTTCGGCACGAACGACCTCACCCAGACGACCCTCGGCATGAGCCGTGATGACTCGGGCTCGTTCCTCCCGAACTACTCCGAGCTCGAGATCGTGAAGAAGAATCCCTTCGCCACGATCGACCAGACCGGCGTCGGCCAGCTGATGAAGATCGCCATCGAGAAGGGCCGCTCCACGCGTCCCAACATCAAGCTCGGGATCTGCGGCGAGCATGGTGGCGACCCGGATTCCGTCCGGTTCTGCCATCGCGCCGGACTCAGCTACGTCAGCTGCTCCCCGTTCCGCGTTCCCGTGGCCCGCCTCGCGGCGGCCCAGGCCGCGATCGATGAGAAGCGCGCGAAGAAGAAATAACCCGCTCTGACGCGACAGCGCATCATTTCCAGACACCGGGCCCGCCCCGGATGACGGAAACCGCTTCACCAGCCGCCCCGGCCTCCCCGGGGCGGCTTTTTTGTGTCCCGCCGCGGGGCGATTTCGCCCCGTTTCGAGCCCGCGTAACCCGCGGCTCAAGCCATGCGTCTCTCCGTGTCGATGAAGTATGAAGCCGGCGGCTCCGGCCCCGGCAGCAACCAAAGGAACACAAGTCGTATGAAATCGTCGATTCTCACCCTCTCGGTCATCACCTTCGCCACCGCCGAGCTGACGCTTCCCGCCTCAGCCCGCGGAGGACGCACGCCCGGAGTCGCCCACCGTCAGGGCGCACAGCATGAACGGATCGCGGAGGGGGTTAAGTCCGGCCAGCTCACGGAATCCAAGGCCCAGGGCCTGAGGCAGGAGCAGCAGGCGATCCGGACGGAAAAGCAGGCCTACAAGGCGGACGGTGTTGTCACCCCGGCGGAACGCAAGGACCTCCACCAGGATCAGAACCAGGCCAGCAAGGACATCTACAACGCCAAGCATAACGACCAGGTGGCCACCCCGCCGGCCGGCGGAGCCCCGACACCCCCACCCCTTCCTGCCCCCCGCAACATCAACCAGCGTCAATGGGAGCAGCAGGCCCGCATCGCCCAGGGGGTGAAGTCGGGGCAGCTCACGGCGGCCGAGACCAAGTCACTCGAGGCCACCCAGAAGCAGATTCGAACGGAGGAGAAGGCCTATCGTGCCGACGGCAAGCTCACAGGAGCTGAACGCAAGGACCTGAACCAGGATCTGAACGCCGCCAGCAAGCAGATCTACGCCGACAAGCACAACGGCTCCACCCAAGGCAATCCGTAGACCCAGCCTCGTCCTTCCCCTCCCCCCCCCGGCGGCCTGTGTCGCGAGGGCGGGAGGAAGCAGGCCCGGCTGGCAGCAGCAAAATCGGCGGGCAGCCCTCCCCTCGTCCAGGGAAGGCTGCCCGCTCGGCATTAGCGTCTCAGGGGCTCCGGGGCAGGCGCAGGCCAACGGCGGGACCTCCGCACGGTGTAGCCGTCCCCCTCGGGAATCACCATGAGGGCGGCCATCCGCCGATCCTGCTCGATCACGCGCATCCCCTCCTCGACTCCCAGGACGCAGAGCGCGGTGTCAGTCCCATCGCTCAGGGTCGCGTTCCGTGCCACCACCGTCACCTGCAGCCGGTTGGTGAGGCCAACCCCCGTGGCGGGGTCGACCACGTGGGAGTAGCGCCTCCCTCCCAGCTCGACAAACTGTTCCGTGTCCCCCGCCGTGGAGACGCCGGCGTTCCGCAGCAGAAGCACCTGTCCGAGCACGTTGGTCCGGCCACCGGGATCTCCAACCCGGATCCTCCACCCCCGCTCGCCGGGGGGGGGATCTCCGATCGCCAGGTCTCCGCTGGCGGCGACCAGCGCCCGCCGCAGCCCGTGAGCCGCCAGGCAACGCAGCGCCGCGTCGGCGGCATACCCCTTGGCGATTCCCCCCACATCCAGGCGCATCCCCGGGCGACGGAGCAGGGCCGTGCGATGCCGGGCATCCAGGACGATGTTCGTCCACCCGACAACCGCCCGAGCTTCCTCGATTCGCGAAGCCTCGGGGTACTCCCGCTGCCGACGCGCCCGCCGCCAGACCTGCACAAGGGGGCCGACCGTTATATCAAAGGCTCCATGGGTCCTTCGCGCCGCGTCGAGCGACAGCTGGAGCATGTCGAAGAGGTCGGCGCTGACCCGGTGCGGCACCCCGGCCTCCGCCCTGCAAAGGCGGAGAATCTCGCTCTCCGGGTCGTAGTCGGTAAAAATCCGCTCCAGCTGGTCGACCCGGCGAAAGGCATCGGCCGCGGCCGCCTTCGCCACCTCCCGGTCAGCGGACCAGCAGGTAATCGACCAGACGGTCCCCATGTGGGGCTCCGAGAACTCGTATCGCTCCCTGCCCCGGTTCCCGGCCCTCGCCCCCTCCCCCAGGGCCACGGAGGCCGCCAGGAGCACCAGAACCAGCCGACCCAGGAGAGGTGAGAGCGGTTGGGTCAAAAAAAACCGAGGGCCGCGCACCCCGATCCCGGAGTGACCCGGAAGAGGCGCACGGCCCTCGCGAAACAATTCCCTCACGGGCGTCCTAGAACGCCGTTGACTTGCCCGGCACCGCACGGGGATAGAGCCCGTCGGGCCCCGGGGCAGGCCCGGGCTTGGCATCCCAGGAGAGATCCTTCGGCATCGTCTCCAAGGTGGAGTTCAAGGCGGCATCCCACTCCACCACCTTGCCGCTGTAGGTCGCCATGCGACCCAGGATCGCGGTCATGCTGCTCTTCGCACCATTCTCCGCCTCGTTGTACGGGCGGTCGTTCCGGATCGCATCGAACAGGTCGTCATGCTCCTGCTGGTAAGGATCCTTGGGCGGGTTGTTCTTGTCCGCGCGGAAACGCCAGGCGTTGTCCCCCTTGATGATGTGACCGCTGACATCGCAGCTCCCCTTCGTCCCGACCACATGCTCGGAGACGCTGTTCCAGCAGTTCAGGATGTGCCGGCACTGGCTCGAGAGACGGGATCCGTCGGCATACTCGAACTCGACCGCGTGGTGGTCGTAGATCTCGCCGTAGTCCTTGCCCTTCCGCACCTCGCAGCCCCCCATGCCGACGGCACGCACCGGGTATCCGCGCTTCACCCAGTTGATGACGTCCAGGTTGTGAATGTGCTGCTCGACGATGTGGTCACCGCAGATCCAGGTGAAGTAGTACCAGTTCTGCATCTGGTACTCCATCTCGGTCAGGGGACGGCCGAACTTCGCCTCGAGCTCCTTGCGGGGCTTGACCCACGGGGTGCTCCCGTTCCAGTAGGCCCGCATCGCAACGATGTCGCCGATGGCGCCGTCATGGAGGCGCTTCATCGTCTCGAGATACCCCGTCTGGTGGTGCCGCTGGAGGCCGACGCCAACCTTGAGGTTCTTCTTCTTTGCCTCCTCGGCGGCGGCGAGCACCTTGCGGACACCGGGGCCGTCGACGGCCACGGGCTTTTCCATGAAGATGTGTTTACCCTGGCGGACGGCCTCCTCGAACATCATCGGCCGGAACCCGGGAGGGGTCGCGAGGATGACCACGTCGGCGAGGGCGATCGCCTTCTTGTAGGCCTCAAATCCAATGAACTTGTTCTCCTCAGGAACGTCGACACGCTCCTTGTGCTGCTCCTTCAGGTTCTTGAGGCTCGAGTCGAGCCGGTCCTTGAAGACATCCGCCACCGCGATGAGCTTCAGGTCCCCGTGGGTGCTCAGCGCCTGGTTGGCGGCACCGGAGCCACGGCCGCCGCAACCGATCAGTGCGATCTTCAGGGTGTCGCCCGGCGAGGCGCCCAGGGCAAAGCGCTCAGGAGCGAGGGCCCCGAGGATCGCGCCGCCCGCGACGACCGAGGAGGTGGATTTGAGGAAACCACGCCGGGAGATCGGCGTGAGGATGGGGGAGGAGTCGGAGTCGTTCATGTTTGCTAGTCAGGTTGCAATACGCTTTCGACGATGCCAACAGCCCCGCGTATTCAGAGCAGAAAGAGATCGCGCGGGGTCGTGCATTACTTGGGACTGGGGTGAGGGTAACCGCGGAGGGGGCCGCAGATCAAGCGAGGCGTGAATCTTCCGCAGAAACGCCGGCACCCGCGCCGATCCGCGCACCGGACGGTCAAGGGCTGCCCCCCCCCGGGCCCGCGCCGGCCGGCCCGGGGGGGGAGCGAAGGCTCAATCCTCGGAGAAGAGATATTCCAGGTCGTCCTTCGAGAGGCTGCGGGCGAAGCCCTCCTCCCCCAGGACGTCGGAAATGGTCTGCGCCTTGCGCTGCTGGAGCTCCCAGATCTTCTCCTCGACCGTGCCGGGGGCGATCAGCCGATAGGCGTGCACCGTGCGGGTCTGCCCGATCCGGTGGGATCGGTCGATCGCCTGGGCCTCCACGGCCGGGTTCCACCACGGGTCGTAGAGGATCACGTAGCTTGCGGTCGTCAGGTTCAGCCCGGTTCCCGCAGCACGCAGGCTCAGCAGGAAGACGCCCGGCCGGGTGTCGTTCTGGAACTCCTGCACAATGGCCTGACGCTCCTTGCTCTCCCCGGTCAGGATGTGGGTCGGGATGCTCTTGGCGACGCACTCCGCCTCCATGAGCTTGAGCATCTGGACAAACTGGCTGAAAACGAGAACCTTCTGTCCCTCCTCGAGCAACGGCTCCAGGAGCTCCATCAGGGTCTCGGTCTTTCCCGAGGCGGTGTCGCTCCCGACGAGTCGCGGGTGGCAGCAGATCTGCCGCAGCCGCGTGAGGGCGGCCAGGACGTGAATCTTGCTCTTCATGAGCCCCTTCTCCGCGACCGCCTGCATGATCTGGTCGCGACTCCGGCGCAACTCCGCCAGGTAAAGCTTCCGCTGCTCCTCCCCAAGCTCGCAATCCCGTCGCACCTCGATGCGCTCGGGGAGATCCTTGGCAACCTGCCGTTTGAGGCGGCGGAGCATCAGCGGGCGGAGCTTGCTCGAAAGCCGCTTGCGGGCGATCCGCTGCGCAGCCTCCCCCTCCTCCCCCTCGCCCCGCACATCATAGGTTTGGGTGAACTGTTCCTGCGTGCCGAGGTACCCGGGCTGGATGAAGTCGGTGATGCTCCAAAGGTCGAGCAGCCGGTTCTCGAGCGGCGTTCCCGTGAGGGCCAGGCGTTGGTCGGCCTTCAGCTGCTTGACCGATTGCGTCACCTGCGCGGTCGGGTTCTTGATGAACTGGGCCTCATCGAGGATCAATGCCCCGAAGGAAAACTTCTGCAACGCCTCGAGGTCGCGACGGAGAATCGCGTAGTTGGTGACGATGAGGTCGTGCTGCGGGATCTGCTTCCGGAGGTTGTGGCGCGCCGATCCGCTCTCCAGAACCAGCACCCGGAGATGGGGAGCGAAGCGATTCGACTCCCGGCGCCAGTTGTGGAGCACGGAGGCGGGGCAGATCACCAGGGCCGGCTTGCGGGTCTTTCCCGCACGGGCGTGAAGCCAGGTCAGCCAGGTCAGGGTCTGGAGTGTCTTCCCAAGCCCCATGTCGTCCGCAAGGATGCCCCCAAGCCCGACGGCCGTGAGGTGGCAGAGGAACGAGAACCCCTCCTTCTGGTAAGGGCGGAGCTCGGCCTCAACCCGGGCCGGGATCTGCACCTCGGGAATCCCCTCGAAATCGGCCAGCCGCTTCCGGAGCGACTTGGCCTCGGCGCTGTCGCCAAACCGCTTCAAGGCCTCCTCGTCCAGGTGGGCCGCCTGGTCCATCCCCACCTTCTGCGGCAGGGCGCTCAGGGTCTCAAGCCCGAGATCGGCCATCGCCTCGTGGGCCTGCGACACCGCCTTGATGTCGAGCTCAACCCAGCCCGCGTCGGGGAGCTTCACAAAACGGCCGGTGGCGGTCTGAAGGCGCTGCAGGTCGGCAGGCGTGAGCTTCATCCCCTCCTGTTCCCACTCGGCGGAGACGGTGAACCAGTCGATCCCGGTCCCCTTCACCATGATGGTCGGGCGGAGCTGCCGGGGAGCGAGGAACAGGCGCTGGAACGCCTGGTTGCCGAGATACTCCGCCTCCTGCGGACGCTGCGGCCAGACGGAGGCAAGGACCCCTAGGAAATTCTCGTTCGCGTCGCCAATCCAGAGCCCGGGCTCCGGGGTGAACCAGTCCAGCCGACGAAGCCACCCCACGGCGAGCTCCAGCCGGGGATCCTCCAGCACCTCGGCCTTGTCCCCCGTGCTGGCATGCGGGACGTCGGCCTGCCAGTCCTGGCCGGTCCAGTGCCAGACACTCTTGTTCCGGTCGCTCCGTGCCAGCAACCGCAGGCGGACCGTGTCGTCCAGGAGCTCAAAGACAAACTGCGGCACCGCGGAATGCGTCACGCAGAGAGAATCCCAATCGGCACCGCCCCCGGCCTGCGTCTTGCGCAGGTGGGTTCGGAATCGCGTGCTGAGCTTGCGGACCGGCACCACCGGACGTTCGGCCCAGAGCTGCACCAGACGGGCGGGAGGGGCGTTCCTGACCACGTAGACGACATGGTCGACCAGGGCGAGCGACGGCTCGCCGGCGAAGAACCGGGCCTCCTTCAGCTCCCGTTGCTGCCCCCCGGGGAGCGTGATCCCGTGCGTGAACTCAAGCCCCTCAGCCCCCTCCACCAACCGGGGCACCAGCTGGATGACCTGACCCTCGAACTGCAGCGGCTTCCCGCCGAGCTCCAGCCGGCCATCCGCCCCCCAGCGACAAAGCCACCTCAGCAGCTCCACCCCGGTGAGGGAGAGCGTCTCCCTCTCCGGCGCCCCATCCTCCTTATACAGCGCCGTAAGCCACTGGATGAACTCCCAGTCGCACGGCGGAAATAGCTCCTGCTCGTGGGCAGCCCGTGTCTGCAACTCGATCAGCTCAGCCACCGAACGGAGCTTCTCCCCGGTGCGGGGACGGAACAGATTGAGCCTCACCTGCAGGGAATGCAGGGCGTTCTGGTCGGCAAGCGGCTGGACCTCGCACAGCACCTTGAGGCTCGCACGAGGCGAGTCGAGGTGCGTCGGGGATGGGGGGAACATCCAGTTCTCCAGCAGGGAGAGATACCGGTGCTCGGCCTCGGCCTCCTCGATCTCGGCAAACCGCGCCGCATTGGCAAACGGCTGGAGCTCGGTCGGGAGCGAACGCTGGGCGCGCAGGAACAGCATCGCCACCTCCTCCACGCGATCCCTTCCGCGGGCGGCCATGATGCGGGGCCACCAGTCCTGCCCCCCAAAGTCCTTCCGGGAAAGCGACAGCCTCTCGAAGTAGTCCTCCAGGAGCAGCCAGGCCCGCTGCGAATCAGCGGCGTCGGCGAACAGCTTCAGCAGTTCTTCACGCTCCGACACCCGCGACTTCGGCTCCGCCAACTCCCGCCTGAGATCCGCAAGGGCACCGTACGTCTTCGAGAGCACGGTGTGGTGTGCGTCATATTTGGTGCTGGCAGAGTAACGCGAAGAACGTCCGTTTTTACTCGATGCTTTCGCCATTCAGTAAGGTCCCAAACAATGCAAAGGAAAGTGAGTCATCATGACGTCACAGACCCGCGCTTCCGGTCAATTAGAATTGTCTGCCCGCGGCCTCCATGTTCGCTCCGAACATCAGTCCGCCCGCACTTCATCTCCCGCCGCACACTCACCGGAGAGAATGTCCCCAACGCTCATCGTGTCCCGCTGGGGCCCGGTCACCCGGATCTCCCCAGCCTTCACCCCCTGGTGGTAAACCCCCAGGACGGTCTCCCGCGGCGGCATGACACCGACCGCAAATTTCAACACGGCAAACCGGCCCGGCCCGTTCACCGTCGTCACGCGACCCCGGATCTCCGATCGCGGCATCACCGCTCGAACAGGGGCGTTGGTCAGAGCCGCCGACGGCTTCCGCTCCGTCAGCGCTCCGCCCGCCTTCGACGCCGATTGCGCACTCCGGTTCCGACTCGAGCACGCGGAAAACGTGAGAAGCAACGCAGACAGGAAAATGAGGAGCACCGGATTCATCAGCGTGACATCTCTCTTAACGGTCACGAGCGACGCACACCAGAAAATAATCGGCGCGTTCGTTCACGTAAGAAAAAACATAATGGTTGCAACTCCTCCCAAAAACCGGCAGGTCCGGAAGCCTCCTCCGCTGTCGTACGCAACGCAGGCGGGCTCTCCCCTCCTGGAGGAGGTTACGCCCCCGCCGGCCCCTCATGCAGCGAGGACCGCTCGGGCTACAACTGCCACCCTTTGCGGAAGCGATGATGGATGAACTCGTCCGCCTCGCGACATCCCGCGGCCCGCAGATGCCTCGGATCCCAGGTGAGTTTCTTTCCGGTCCGGAACGCAACATTTCCCAGCAGCACCGCCTCGGTCAGCGCGCCGGAGTAGTCAAAGTTGCACGTGGTGGGGCTCCCCGTCTTGCACGCCTGGATCCATTCCTTGTGGTGACCGATCGAATTCGGGATGGTCGGAGCCGGGGCCTGAAACCCGGCGAACTGTTTCTCCGGGAGCAGCACATGGCGGTCATACCCCGCCAGAAGCATCCGCCCTCCCTCGCCGACAAACAGGGTTCCATCCCCCCACTTGGGCAATCCGCCGCCCGCAAACTGGGGGGGACGCTTCCCACCGTGGTACCAGGTCAACACCACGGGAGGGCGGGATCCCCTCGCGGCGTAGGTGTAGCGAACGATGAGGTAGTGCGGGGCGCTCTCCGGATGGGGCTTCGGCCCGTCCAAAACCTCCACGGTCTCGGGGGTGGTCAGCCCGAGGGCCCAGTGGGAGAGGTCGACGTGGTGGCATCCCAGGTCCGCCAGGGTGCCGCCGCCGAAGGCCCACCAGTTGCGCCAGTAGAACGGGATGTACTCAGGGCTGAAAGGACGGTATTCCACGGGCCCGAGCCATTCCTCGTAGTGGATGTGCGCAGGGACCGGGGGAGTCTCGGTGGGACGCTCCTTGTTTCCAAACCCGCCCCCCACCCAGACATGCACTTCGCTGACGCTGCCAATCGCCCCCGATTGCACCAGCTCAACGACCCGTCGGTAGTTGTTCCCGGCATGGATCTGCGTTCCCATCTGCGTGGCCACCTTCTGGCGGCGGGCCAGCTCCCGGATCGCCCGGCACTCCGAGATGGTGCGGGTGAGGGGCTTCTCGCAGTAGACATGCCTCCCCCCGTGGAGCGCCATTGCGGTGGCCACCGCATGCGTGTGGTCGGGGGTCGCCACCACCACGGCGTCGATGTCTTTGCGGTCGAGCGCGCGGCGGAAATCGGTGTACGGGGTGGCTCCGGGGAACTTCGCGACAGCGGCCGCGAGCAGCTTTTCATCGATGTCGCAGAGAGCGACGATGTTCTCGCTCGCGACGTTGCCGAGGTTGTAGGCCGCCTGGTTCGCCGTCCCGATCATCGCGATGTTCAGGCGATCGTTGGCGGCAAGCCGGCGGGTTGCCCCGCGGACCGAGGTTCGGCCTAGGAGGCCGGCACTGGCGAGGGCAAGCGTTCCTTGTCGAAGGAACGCACGGCGGGAGAAGGAATTGTTCATGCGGGCTGAGATCCATCTTGATTACCCATCCCCCCGGAACGGAGCAAGCGGAAACGAGGAGGAGGAGAGGGGGTGTCGACAGACCTTCCCACATCCCTCCCAGGTTCAGCCGGACGAAGCGTGGGTCCGGGTCGGGGGGGCAAGCGTTGATCGGCTCTAGCTTGAAGGGGCCCCAGGGGCCTGTTCACGCACGTCCGCTGTTCGCTCTGGAAACGCGATGACGCAGCGGTGCGGAGAGGAGGCGAATCTCCCGGGGAGCCCGGGTGGCAAACTCGAACTCGCCTTTTCGGGGTTTCGCGGGTGTAGTGGCGTCGATGCCGGTGACCACGCGACCCTATGAGCTCCCGCTCCCGGAGGACCTCGAACGAATCCTCCTGGAGGCCCCGGTGCTTGCCCGGGCCTACGTTGTCGGCGGGGGCGTCCGGGACGCCCTCCTCGGGCTTCCGGTCAAGGATCTCGACATCGAGGTTTACGGCCAGAGCCTCGAGAGCCTGGCGCAAGGCCTCGCCCCGCTGGGCCGGGTGGATGTGGTGGGCCGCTCCTTCGGAGTGATCAAACTGACCACCCGGGCCGGGGTTACCCACGACTTCTCGCTCCCGCGACGCGACTCGAAGGTCGCTGTCGGCCACAAAGGGTTTCGGGCCGACCTGCTTCCCGACCTCAGCCTTGAGGAAGCCTCCTCCCGACGTGATTTCACCCTCAACTCACTCCTGTATGACCCCCGCCGTCGGGAAATCCTCGACGCTCATGGGGGGCTTGAGGACCTGGAAGCCCGGATCCTCCGCCACACATCCGGGGCGTTTGTCGAGGACCCGCTGCGGGTGCTGAGAGGCATGCAGTTTGTCTCCCGGTTCAATCTCACCACCGCCCCCGCGACGATCGAGCTCTGCCGGTCGATCCAGGGAACCCATCCCGAGCTCGCCCGCGAGCGCGTGCGGGACGAGTGGTACAAGTGGGCCTCCCGAAGCCTCAAGCCCTCCCTAGGCCTGAAGTTCCTGGCCGATACGGGGTGGGTGGCCCACTACCCGGAGCTCGCCGCAATGATCGGCACTCCGCAAGATCCTCGCTGGCACCCCGAGGGGGATGTTTTCACCCACACCGGCCACTGCTGTGATGCCCTGGCGACACTGCCTGCGTGGCGCGAGGCGGAGGAAGCCTCGCGCATCGCCTGGATGCTGGCCATCCTGACGCATGATGCCGGGAAGCCCTCCACCACCCGGACGGAGGTGCGCGACGGGATCCCCCGGATTGTCTCCCCGGGGCACGAGGAGGCGGGTGGCCCCCTGGCCACCACCTTCCTCCACCGCATCGGGGCCTCGAACGAGATCCTCGGCAGGGTCGTGCCGCTGGTGACCAACCACATGGCCCACCTCCAGACCGGCACCGACCGGGCGATCCGTCGCCTGGCCAACCGCCTCACGCCGGAAACGGTTCAGGGGCTTTGCACGGTGATGAGCGCCGACGCCCTCGGGCGTCCCCCGCTGCCTGCGGAGATCCCGGCCAGCATTCCCCATCTCCTGCACCGGGCCGGGGAGCTGGAGATCGAGTCCCAGGCCCCGAGGCCGATCCTCCTCGGAAGGCACCTGCTGGAGCTCGGGATGAAACCGGGGAAGGAGGTTGGCCGGATCACCCATGCCGCCTTTGAGGCGCAGCTGGACGGTTTCTTTGCCGACCTTCCGGGGGCCTGGGTTTGGGCGGAGCGCCACGCCGCGCACTGGATGCCCCCCGACGTCGCCGCAACCCTTCGTGCCCGGCTCTCCGCCGCCGGATGAGGGCTTCGGTGGACGCACATCCGGTTTTCCTTGTTCCCCGGTCGACCGCTGCTTTAATCCGGCTCTCATGAGCGCCGCCGATCCCATTCTTGTTGCCCGGGGAGAGACCGATTGTGTT
>DMJJ01000321.1:0-1113 GCA_003452185.1 Verrucomicrobiales bacterium
ACCACCCTCCCGCCCCCCCGGCTTCCATTTCGGGGGAACCTTAGCGGCTCTGGCGCACTCGGACCGTGTAGGTCTTCGCCTTGTTGTTCATCGAAGTGAAGCTCAACCCCTCGGTCGCGTTCTCGGTGAAGATCACGATCCGGAACGGCGTTTCATCAACCGGAAACCCCTGCTCATCCTTGAAAACGCAGTTCACCTGGACCTCGATGCGCCGGTTTTCGCGGTTGCGGATGTTGGCAACGACCTCAAGACGGCCATCCTCAAGGCGCTTCTCCTGAAGGCCGGGGCATGTGAGCGAGCGCTGAGTCCCCGAGTCGAGGAGGACAAACTTGGCGGTGGTCTCCTGGTTGTACTTGGTGGCGTTGACCGGCGGGTAGGCGCCGCCGCCGCATCCGGTCAGGAGAAGTCCGGCGGCGGCCACGGGCGCAAGGAGGCTCAGGCGGGTGAGGGCGTTCATAGGTTCTGGGGGGTGATGGATTGATCGCTGACAAAAACCACCTTGTCCTTGCCTCCCCCGGGAACCGTCAGGGTGAGCTGCTTGGTCAGGGCGGGCAGGGGATGATGCTGACGATCGAGAAACTCCACCGTCGCCGGGTACTGCCCGGGGGGGAGCGGGATCGCCGCGAAGGTGAGAAACAGCGGCAGGTTGTCCCAGGCCCGGGTGTCGGCCTCGGGAGTGGTGGCCGAGGAAAAAATTTTGCTCAGCAGACCGGCCGCCACAAGCCCCAAGGCCGCCTCGTCGTTGCGCCGGGTGGTGGCGCCCAGGACGGCCCCGGAAACAATCGCCGCATCCCCGACCGTGTCGGTGGTCTTCTTGAAATCGGCCTTGTTCGAGAGGACCTTGTCCATGGCACGACCTCCACGGGTTGTGGCCTGGAAGTTCAGGTCATCGTACGGCGCCGTCTCGACGTCGAAGTTTGCAATCCGGATCCGCGCGCTCTGCACGGGGGATGACCCGAGCCGGTACTGGAGCTGCTCGCCGTACTCCCCGCCGGCCCGTTTGGTGGGGCCGGTTCCAAACTCGAGGAAGAAGAGAACATTCGCGTTCGTGTTGTAGGCCGGAGGCACCGCGATGCGGGGCGACGCCACGGAGCGCTTGAAGGCATCGGATCC
>DMJJ01000321.1:1456-13938 GCA_003452185.1 Verrucomicrobiales bacterium
TCCGCCGCGTAGCTCTTGTTCTCGGCATCGCTGTCCTGGAGCTGGGCGCTCCGGAAACAGGCGCGCGCGTTGTCCGGCTCGCCATCCATCCAGTAGAGGATGCCGCGATAAAAGTAGGCCATCACCCGTTCATACGGCTCGCCGTAGAACATCTTCCTCGACTCCCGATGGAAGACTCCGCGGGCCTTCCGGGCGGAGGCATCCTTCCCGTACATCCCGTTGAGCCGGGTGACCGCCTCGTCGAGCGACCGGCGGGCGACATCAAGCTGCCCGCGCCGGAGCGCCGCCAGCGAGGCGCGGTAGGTCCAGAGCAGCCGGTCCTGCGGCTTCCCCTCATGAGCCGCCACCTCGGCATCGGCCACCGGATCCCCGGTCAACTTCGACGAGGGCTTGGGAGGCTGCTTGGCGGAGGAGGAGCCCGAGGAGCCCGAGCTGGCACACCCCCCCGCCATCAGGAGCGGGAGGCAGGCGATGCCGATACGAAGAGGAAATTTCATCGGAAAGCACCCGTTTCAGGACCGATTCCCGGTCCGCCGGTGCGGGGGCCGGAGCCAGGCTCAGCGGTAGGCGGCGTCCTCAAGCCCCTGCTTCTTGATCTCGGCCGCATCCTCCCAGACGATGTCGCTGGTGCGGGCATCAATCAGCTGGAAGCTGTAGAGGATGTAGTCGCTGGTGCCGGCTTTTGTCCGGGTGGTCAGCCCCTGGAGCTTCCCGGTGAGGAAGAAATCCGCGCCATGAAATTCCTGCACCTTGGGATCGCTGCTGGCGGTCACCTGGCCGCTTTGCTTCAGCTCGCGCTCCTTCTGGAGCGCGGCCAGATGCTCACGGGCCAGGAACACCACCTTGCCCTGCGCCTTGCTGTTCAGCTGCGTGCGGATGCGGGTCAGGAAGATGTCCTTGTTGATCGGGAACCGCGTCTCGTTGATCACCGGCTCAAGCACCACCCGGGGGGAGGTCTGGGCGCCGGCGATCTGCCGGATTCCCAGGATGCTGCGGGACATCTTGTCGGTCACAGTGACCAAGTCCTGCGACTCCACCCCAGTCCCGGCCACAAAGCCCCGCTCATCCGCATTCATCTGGGTGACCGGGACGCCGGAGGGGTTCTTGACCCCGCTCGCACATCCCATAAGCATCACGGAGCCAGCAACAAGCAACACGTTTAACGAAGCGATCGATTTCATATCTTCAGTCGGCTATTCGACGAGGAAAGGCGGGGTTTATTCGGTGAGATCCTCGGGCCGGACCTCCAGGCACTCATCGTGATCCTCCCACACCAGGGTGGGATAGTGCTCGAGAAGCCCCGGGACCACGGTGGCCCGGGCGATGCCCAGAAGGATCTCAGCCTTCTTCGCCGCGCGGTCGAACTCCTCATCGTAGTTCGCACAACGCCGGCGCTGGGCCTCGTCCCAATGGGCGACATCATGGGTCGTCCCGTAGTCCGCAGCCCAGGTGCGGAGAGGCTCGCGAAGCGTCGGGGGAAGCTCATCGAAGGGAACAGCCGTCTCGCCGCAATGCTGGCAGATGAGCCCCGACTCGACCACATCCCGGCTGAAGAGCGGGAGGAGCGGGGAGCGGCAGCACTCGGCCTCGGTGTACCCGGCGGGAGAGGAGGCGAGGCGCTTCAGCCAGATTCCGCGGTCATGCCCCAGCTGGGCAAGGAGCCGATAGAGGCCCACCAGGGGGTGGGAAAGCCGCCAGGCGCGGCCTTGGAGCTGGCTCAAGGTCTGGGACATCCACCGTGCAAGGGTGAGATCATCGACGCTCGCGAATTCGTTTCCGTACTCCTTCCAGAGACGGTCGAGGGGAGAGTCAGACATCGTGCCCACCCATCAAGCATGGGCCGCGGAGGGGGGAGTTCAACGAAAATCCTCCGCCAGGGCCTGCACCACCACGCTGGCAGAGGCAAACCCGAAAGCCCCCGTGACAAAGGTGGCCGCGCCCAGGCCGGAGTCGCATGCCAGCCGGGGGGATTCGCCCGGGGGACGATCCGCCGGACGGACGGCACAGATGGTCCCGTCCGGCGCGGGAAACACGGGGAGCTCCCGCGTATAAACACACGGGATGCCGTACGAGGCGGCCGGATCAGCCGAGAACCGATGCTCCTTGCGAAGCTTCGACCGGACCTGCGCCAGAAGCGGGTCATGGCTGGTCTGCGCCAGGTCCTGGATCCGGATCGCCGTCGGGTCCCGACGCCCGCCCGCCCCGCCCGAGACCACCAGCCGGAGGTTCCGGCGACGACACTCCGCGATCAGCAGGCACTTGTTCCCAAGCTGGTCGATGGCATCCACCACCCAGTCGAACCCGGGGGCAAGAATCCGCTCCGCGCTCGAGGAGGTGAAAAACTCGGTCGCCACCTCAACCTTGGAGCCGGGATGGATCGCCCGGACCCGGTCGGCCAGGACCGCCGCTTTCTCCCGTCCGATGGTTCCATCCAGGGCGTGGAGCTGTCGGTTGACGTTCGTGATGCAGATGTCGTCCAGGTCGACAAGGGTCAGGGAGCCCACCCCGGAGCGGGCGAGAGCCTCGACGGCCCAGGAGCCCACACCACCGAGGCCGATCACCGCGACCCGGGCAGAGCGGAGCCGGGCCAGACCGGCCTGGCCATAGAGCCGGGCGATGCCCCCAAACCGTGCCTTGTAATCTTCGTCAGCCACTCGACATCCCGTGTAGCGGATTTCCCTTCCGGGGGCGAGCCCACTCTTCCGGGTCGAAGGGACCTGCTCACACCCCGCCCGGGCGGGGTCGATGGGGGCACGCGGACGCAGGCTCCGGATTTCCGGCATGACCCCGGCCCTGGAGCCGGGGCATAGTCGGGCGCCATGAAGATCATCACCGATCCTCGCTGCACGGAATACCAAAGCCCCGGGCATCCGGAGCGCCCGTCGCGGATCTCGGGCACGGTGGCCGCCCTGCGGCGGCAAACCTCCCTGCCCATCGACTGGCTTTCCCCGGGTGCCGTCGGGCCCGGGCAGCTCGAGCGGGCACACGACGCCTGCCTCCTGCAGCGGGTCCAGGATTCCGAGGGGGACCTGGATGCCGACACACCCCGGCATCCCGGGATTCATGACCATGCGTTGCGGTCAGTGGGTGGGGCGCTGCAGGCCCTCGACCTTGCCTGCAAGGGGGAGTCCGCAATAAGCCTGCTTCGTCCCCCGGGACACCATGCCACCCGGGATACCGCCATGGGTTTTTGTTACTACAACTCGATCGCCGTCGCGGCCTTGGAGGCGAGGGCCCGTGGGCTCGCCCGGGTTGCGGTGCTGGACTTCGACGTCCATCACGGGAACGGGACGGAGGAGATTCTCCTCAACCAGCCGGGAACGGCCTTCTTCTCCATCCACCAATCCCCCTGCTACCCGGGAACAGGCCTCTCGGACCGGGGGCCCAACTGCTTCAACTACCCGGTGCGTCCCCACGTGCCGCGGCTCGAGTATCGGCAGGTGCTGCAGCGCGCCTTGGAGGACCTGGCCCGTTTCCGCCCGGAGGTTGTGGGGGTTTCGGCCGGCTTCGACGGGTACGCGCGGGATCCCCTGGCCCAAGGGACGCTGGAGGCGGAGGATTTTCTTTGGCTGGGGTCGGAATTCCGTCGTCTGGGCATCCCCGTGTTCCACGTCCTGGAGGGGGGCTACAGCGACGACCTGCCGGAGCTTGTCCTCGCCTATTTGACGGGGCTTTCCGGGCGGGGTCAGCCGACGTAGGTCAGCCGGACCCCACGTCGGACTTTCTTGAGAAGCGCGGCCGAGGGGAGCGCCCCGGCATCCACGCAGGTGGAGGCGGTCCCCGCGCTCACGGCTGCCGCCACCCAGGCCGCGGGAGGCTCTCCCCGGGTGATGCTCCGAACAGCCGCGGCCACCATCGCATCCCCGGCCCCGACGGTGTTTCGCGGCCGGGTTCGCTCCGGGCGGGCGGACCATATTTCCCTCTCCCCGGGGCCGACCAGCCACGCCCCACGGTGCCCGCCGGAGGCCATCACCCAGCCACCGGTGCAGGCCCTCAGCAGCCGGGCCGCCTCGATGACCCGTTCCTCGGTGGCGAGAGGAAACCCGCACCAGGCCTCGAGCTCGGCATGGTTTGGCTTGATCAGGAGGGGTGCGGCGCCGGCACCCGAAACGAGAGCCGGCCCCTCGCAATCGAGCAGCGTCGGCACATCCGCAGCGTTGGCCAGCCGGATCAGCCTCGCGTAGGCATCCGGAGGCACCCCCAGAGGAAGGCTGCCGGAGAGAACCAGCATCGAAGACTTGGGCAACAGCTCCTTGACCCGCCCCGCCAGGGCTCGCCACTCCGGTCCGGAAAGCCGGGGAGGGATCGCATTGAACCTCATCTGATGTCCGCGGGGCGGGGTCACGATGACGTTCACCCGGCTGTTGGAATGGATGGCAACCACCTCGGCGTCGAGACGCTCGGAGGCCAGGCAGGCGGCAATCTCCCGCCCCGTGGGGCCCCCGAGCGGGAGCAGCAGCCGCCCCGAGGTGCCCAGATGCCGAAGCCAGCGGGCGACGTTGATCCCCTTTCCCCCGGCCCAACGACGCTCGCTCTGGATCTCGTTCTTCTCCTCGAACTGGATCTGGGGCACCGACCATTCGGCATCCACCGAAGGGTTCAGCGCCACGACTAGGGGGAGGGTCGCCATGATGTCGGGGTGGGGGTCGGAGCGGCGCCTTACGGCCCGAGCTGCACCACCCGGTAGAAATGCGGCACCAGCGGTGGCGTGGTCTCCACGAATCGCGTGGTCGAGGTGGTGGCGGTGATGATGGTGACGGAGGTGAACGGCCCTCCCGGAGCCGTCGACGACTGGACGTCGTAGCGCTCCCCGGGGAGGGAACGCCACTCGATGTAGAATCCGGTCCCGGCAGCCGTCACGATGCCCGAAAGGTCGAGGCGCAGCGGCAGGCCGCTCGCCAGAACGTTGGTGCCGCTCGCCGTTGCGACGCGCACCAGCCCCGTGACCGTGAGCGAGTCATGGTTGGCGAGGTTGAGGAACCAGTTCGTCGATCCACCGAGGGTCGGAAGGAAGAGGTTCGTCCGGATGGAGACATGCTCGCTGTTGGTCCCGTACTGCAGGTCGCTGAAGTCATAGAGCGCCATCCCGGGGAGGAATTCCCGGCGCACCAGCAGATCGGCGTCTCCATTCAGCCCGTAGATCTCGAACAGCATGGCGCTGTTCGTCGGGTCGCTGACCGATTGATAGAAGTAGTTAAGGGACTCGCCGGGGCGGATGGCGAACCCGATCTCGTTCGTCAGCACGCTCCAGTTGGTCACAATGTCGTAGAACGGCAGGGGGGGCGCGATCGGGTTCGAGGGCGGGGTGTTCGTCCACCGGGTCGCACTGATCTCATAGAATCCCTTGTTCGTCCCGGCGTTGTACACCCCGAGGATCCAGGGGATCGGGGTGAGGGGCGTGGGTAGATCGTTCGTCCGGACGATGATCACCTCGTTGGTCGTGTCGAACTGGATGCTGTGATAATCGTAGCGGGTCGGGCTCGGCAGGTAGTCGACCTCGGCCCGCCCGGCCGCTGCGACAAGATGGAGGGCGGTGTTCGTGGACCGGAGGCGGAACACCATCGCGTCGAGCGTTTCCGAGGGATCCACCACGTACTTGTACCACTGCATGTTGGTCCCCGGCCAGAGGATGTTCGTGATGGCGGTGAGGTTGGTCACCGCCGGGAAGGTGTTGGTGAGGGCCGGGAACGTGTTCGTCAGGGCGGCGTAGTCATCCCCGAGGAACGTGATCGGGCTGCCATGCACCAGGGTCTGCATCGGAAGCTCCATGTCGATGCGGATGCTGAACGTGTTGCTGTCGGAGGCGGGATCCAGGTTCCGGACGCCGAGGAAGTACCGCCCCCCGGGCTTGAGCTCCACGCCCGCGGGCTGGGTGATATCGACCGTAAAGCTGTTGGCCGGAGGGGTGAACGGGTCGGTGACCCCGTCCGGCAACGAATCCCGGTTGTAGAGGAGGGCGACGGCGGAGCCGGTGAGGGTGTTCCTGACCGAGAGGGCCTCGTTCGGGACCCGGACCTCGAAATACCGGATTCCCGAGCCACGGATGGCGCCGTCGTACGGGAGGCAGTTGGTGAGCGGCAGCCCCTGCTGCGTCGGGGCGAAGAGGATCTGCAGATACCAGGCCAGGAGCTGGCCCCCGGGCGAGCCCGGCTGGGCGCGGTCGTCCCAGACCTCCAGCTTCCAATCCCCCTGGGCCGACTCGCCCCGGATGGAGGGGAGCGTGGTGAAGTCGCCCGAGCCGGAGCTGTATTGCAGGGCGGTGGTGGCGACGAGCGGCTCCTCGGCCGAGTAGTAAATCGTGGAGATCGGCTCCACGACCTCGATCGAGTCAAGGAGGGTGGTCGAATTCCAAAGCGGCTGGAAGGCCAGGACCTCATCGGTGGCGGAGGCGAGGAATTTCACGGCGTTGGTCTGCCACGCGTCGCTGGTGAAGATCGTGTTCGTGATGCCGTCGAGCACATACTGGAACGCATCGGTCTGGCATTGCTGCCAGCGGATGGTGACGTCGAAGGCGCCGGGCGGGTTGTCGGAGAAGTCGTCGTCGTTGATTGTCAGCCAGAGGTAACAATCCCCCGGGTTGGAGGGGGCCGCCACGACGGCGTTCGTGCCGACAAAGAACGGGAGCCCCGCGGCGGTGAGGGTTGAGAGCTCGGTCGCGCTGTTGGCCCACTGCCCGATCAGGGCATAGCGGGGGAAGCCCCGGAACAGATCAACCGGATTCGGGCCCATGGGGTCGGAAAGCTGCCCCCCGGCGTTGACCACCAGCTGGTTGGTCGGGGCTGAGAGCTCGACGATCTGTCCCGGGCAAAGCCGCACCTTGGCGATGGACGTTGCCGGGAAGATCGTTCCCCGGAGATGGTCCGCGGGGAGGTATCCCGTAACCCGGCCGACCGGCACCGTGACCTGCTGGATCGGGGAGCTCGAGGCCCGCCGATGGGCGAACTTGAGCTGGTACTCCCGGCCCTCGCGGGTTGGGATCGTGGCCGAGACCCGGCCGTCGGAGAGGGCCAGGACGTTGGAGCCGCTGCTGGCCAGCGAGCCAAGGTTCAGGACGGCGACCCCGTTGGTCTCAACCCCAAACAGGCCAACTGACTGCCCCTGCACATAGACCGCGGGTGCCAGGCCGTCGAAATCGGCCGTGAATACCGGGGGCTGCGAGACCAGCGAGAGGTTCCGGAACGGGGGCTTCGCAAACTTCATGAACGCCTCGGCCGTGTTCGTGTTGTCGGTCCAGGTCACCCACGAATAGTTGGTCAGGAGCGACTCCGCGGAGTTGGCGAACGGGGGAGGGTAAAGGTTGAACCCAAAACCGTCGGGCGTCAGGACACCACGGTTCTCGGAGAGCAGCCATCGCGTCCCCTGGGGGCTGATCAGCGCGACCACCAGGTCGGAGACCGAGGGATGATCGGCCCGGACTCCGACCCGCAGGTCGAGGACCGTCCGGTTGGTCGGAATGTTGATGGTCGACCGGATGCGGGCGTCGTCCACGATCGGGATCGGGCCGTTGGTGAAGACGTATGTGTTCAGCCGCGTGGAGGCCAGCCCGCGCGTGAACGCCACCCGATAGCGGAAGGTTTCAGTCGTGCTGTTCGGGTTGTAGATGCGGGTGATCCCCTGGCCGATCTTGATCACCGGCGAGGTGTAGTACGAGAGGGTCAGGCACTCGCTCGGGACCTGGTCGATCTTCTCGTAGGCGTAGTAGTCGTCGGGGGTCGGGAACTGGGGCATCCCGATGTACATGTCGAGTGGGTTGTTGTTCCCCGAGACGCAGAAATCCGCCTCGATGATGTCGGGGGTGATCTCGAACGGAAGCGGCGGCGACCAGGAGTGCGGGGCCACGGTGATGAGGCAGCCGACGGAGGTGAAGCAGTTCGTGTCCATCGGCTTGATGAGCAGGGTGGCCTGGTTGAGCCGGCCGGTGTGGAACGGGGCGTTGTCGAAGGCCCGCAGCTGCCAGACCCCGTTCATCTGCTTGCCAATGAAGGCCGTCATCCTCCCGGGCCCCTCGGTCGGGATGGACTTGGGGATGAAGTTGTACCCGCCATCGTCATAAACAATGGTCCGCACCCCCTGCTGCCGGTTGAAGATGGTGTGGGGCGAGACGGTCACATCGATGCCCGGGGTCCCCGAGTGATGGAGGAACGAAGCGACGTCCCCCTCGTTCTCGAACTCGTAAACGTTGGTCATGATGACATTCTGGATCATGCTCGCGGTCCGGCTGACGCCGAACATGAGCCCCAGGCCCAGGGCGTCGGCCGGGTCGGACTTCTGCGACGACCCGTCGGGGATCACGAGCGGCATCGGCAGCAGCCTCACCAGGCGGGTGCCGTTGGGGCCCTGCTGATCGAACGGCTCGTTGGTGGCCAGGGCCACGAGGGCGAACTCGGAGGCCTGCTGGTCCTCGGATTTCACCCCGACGTAGTAGACGGAGTCGGGCGGCGAGTTGCTGTAGGTGATGTACTCCGTGCCACCGCGGGTTCGGGAGGAGTCGGCCGCCGCCAGCGCCCCGGCGTCCAGGTTCGTGATGGCGGAGTCGGTGCTGACATACAGGTCGATGTCGGCCTCGCTCAGCCGGAGGCGGGAGAGGTTCGGCGGCTGGAAGGTGATGATCGCGACGTACGGGTTGGTGTTCCCGACGTTCACGAACTTGTAGAAGTTCCACTGCCTGGCATCCCCGGGAGCATCCAGGCGGGGACTGTTAGCCCCAACCCGCTCGTGCAGGAGAGGGATCCCGTTGGTGAGCTCCTTGAACAGGCGCGTCTCCTCGGGGATCGCGGAGGCCCCGGGGTCGGTCACCAGGAAGGCGTTGGTGAGGGTGTTGTCGGCGCTGGCAATCACGAGGGCGAAGTCCTGGGCGATGCCGCCGGGGTGCGCGGTCACGGCGTTCACGTTGACCCGGCGGGCACGAACGGTCACCGAGTAGCGCTCGGCCAGCACCGGCCCGATGAAGACGTTCTCCACGTTGTTCACCGCATCGATGTTGGCAACCGTGTTGGTGTCCGTGGGCTGCACCACCTCGCTCGCCGTCCGGATGTCGTTCCCGTAGTAGACATCGCCGGTGTCGAGGTTCGTGACGATGAGGTCGAGGTCGTTGACGAGCTTCGTGCCGACGGCCGGGTTGCCCGGGGGATCCGTCCAGACGAGGGTGATCTTGAGGGGGTTGAGCATCGCCTCGACATCGGTCACCTCAACCTCGCGGGTGAAACTCTGCCCGGTGGTCAGGGCCGCGGCGGGGCTCTGGTCCTGGAACCAGATCGGGGCGCTCGGGTCGTTGACCGAGCGCGTCGCATCGAGCTGGGCCGGGATCATCGCGTGGAGATCGGGACGCCCCCAACCC
Source organism: Verrucomicrobiales bacterium (assembly GCA_003452185.1). Lineage (GTDB taxonomy): Bacteria > Verrucomicrobiota > Verrucomicrobiia > Limisphaerales > UBA11320 > UBA11320. The sequence continues at coordinate 10,794 of DMJJ01000321.1, forward strand.
TGGTAGTTGATCCTCGACTTCACCTCGAGGTCGTAGCGGTTGTTGACCGGACGGGCCCCGTTGATAAGCAGCGCCTTCATGAGGGCCGGGCTCGGGTTCGTGATCGCAAGCCGGTCGCGGAGGAACTCATAGAGGAGGGCGAGCATCCCGGAGACGGCGGGGGCCGCCATGCTGGTCCCGGTCTCGAAGCGGTAGTAGTCCTTCAGGGGGTCGTTGAGCCTGCGGAGCTCGGTGTAGTACGAGGAGGAGACATTCCCGTTGGTCGCCACGATGATCACCGAGATGTCATGCGGCACGGCCTGCGAGTTGGTGTTGATGATGGAAAAAGTCCAGTTGGGGCCGGAGGCCGGGTCGATGCGGACGAGGTTGTCCCCCTGGGCATCCGCGGGAGGGGGCGGCTGCACCCCCTTGCGGGCCTGGATGCGGAGGCGTGGCATCGGGTCCGGGGAACGGAAGTTCGGCACCGTCCGGATGAAGATCTTGATCGTCTGGTCCGGGACGGTCAGGCCGTAGGTGTTGGTCGAGTTGGCATCGATGACCTGGTTCTCCCGCCCGAGGCGGAAGGTCTCGGTCGCGACATCCGGGTCCACCCAGCCGCTGGCACGGGTGGAGACGATGAACGTGCCGGGGGCGACGACGTCCGGCTTGAACCGTCCCGCCTCCCCCTCCACCGCCCGCCCCACATTGCCCCGGCTCGAGTAATAGGCCACCTGGTCGTTGCTGTCGGTATCGGCCGCAAAGATCGCATTCGTCACCGGCGGGAAGTTCGTGTCCGCACTCGGGATGATCACCGCGTTGGTGATCCGGCGGAAGCTCTCGAGCGCCCCGACCGTGATGACGTTCTTGGCGTTGCCCGGGCTGCTGATCGAGTCGGCGTTGCCACCCTCGCCGGAGTGGTTCCCCTGGCCCTCGTTGCCGGCCGCAAACACGTACAGGATCGACTGCTCCCCGGGGGCGGAGGGCAGGGCGTCCCGGACGGCGGCGTCGAAGCTCGCGGAGTTGAGCGTGTATCCATAGGCGCCGGCGTAGGCCCAGCTGTTGTTGGAGATCGGTGCGTTGGTGGCGGCGGCGGTCTCCTGGAGGTAGCGGTCGCCGTCCGCCGGTCCGACCCCGAGGAAGAGCGGAAGCCCGAAGATGGAGGCCCCGGGGGCCTTGCCCCGGTAGTTGGAGTTGGTGGTGGAGCCGGGGGGAGGCGCGTTGGTGCTCCGCGGGTTCGGGCCATGCTCACCCGAGCTGGCAATGATCCCGGCGACATGCGTCCCGTGCCCATCCGTGTCGGTGATGTCGACGCCGGGCGGGGAGAAGACGCGGGGCGAGAGGTCGGGGTGCCCCGAGTCGACGCCCGTGTCGTTCACGTTGACCAGCACGTTCGTCCCCGTCAGCCCGAGATAGCTCACCGTGTCGGAGGTGTTGGTGGAGACCTTGAGCGTCACCCGAGTGATGTCGTTCAGGAGCCCCACGGGATACCGCGACTCGAGATACTGGGCCACCTCGACCTTGGCCAGGGCGGAGACCTGCCCGGGCAAGGCCCTGACGGCCACGGTCGGCCCGAAGGGCGACTTCGACTCACCGACCACCGGGAGCCCCATCGCACCGAGCGCCTTGAGGGCCGCCTCCCGCTCCCCGGGGTAAACCACGAGGCTCAGGTCGAGGGGATCCTCCGAGGGGGCATCGGAGGAGAGCACCAGGTCGAGGAGCCTGGGCTCGAGCTTGAAGTACGGCTCCCAGGGAAGGGCCGACTGCACGAGCGGGGACCCCGCGATCCGCCCCGCCGCGGCCGGGTCCATGCGGACCAGGAGGGCGTTGTTCGGGACGTAGCTGACAATCGTGGCGCCGGCATCCATCAGGAGGCGGCGGAACCGGTCGGTGATCACCCCACGCGACTGCACCACGTAGCTCGTGGTCTCCCCGTCGAGGCGAAGGGATTCGGGAATGGCCAGCTCCAGCGGGCGGGTGGCGTCGATCAGGGCGTTGGCGAGCAGGATCCCGTCGTCGCTGTGGACAAGGTCGTCCAGCCGTCGGGGGGAGTTGTGCAGCCGGTGGACGTAGCGGCTGTTGGTTGGCTCGCTGAAACGGTTCGTGGCGGCGTACTGGATGCGGGGACCCGCGGTCGAGAGAAGTCGCAGAGGGCCGGCCGGGGGCCTGGCGGGACCACCCCCGCCCTGGGCTGAGGACCCGGAGGCGGCGGGGTGGGCGGGGGTGCGGGCAGCGTCGCGCTCCTTCCCGAGGCGCCAGAAGAAGAGCGCGCCGAGGAGGCACAGGAGGCTGATGACAAGCCAGGTTCTCGAGTGGAGACGCATAGACTACAAAGGGCTGTTCAACTGCACATCATCTCACATCCATCCCGGATGGATAGTTCAAACATCGGCCTAACCAGGCCCTCCCCAATGCCTGGGGAAGCCCGCCCGGGGCCATCCAATGCCGGCTATTCCGGCGGGAGCTGCGAAAAGCTTTCGATCACCGGCTTGAGCACGAACTGCGGCCTCCCGTTGACCACCCCTCCCACGTTCTCGAACCGAAGGACCGTCTTGGTCGCCACCTCCGCCATGATCTGATAATTGGTGCAGAGGTTGTAGTGCGGGCTGAGGGGGTTCTTGATGAGCGAGTCGGGAGCCGGCTGCAGTGCCTGCCCGAAGGCGTAGATGACATAGCGGGCCTCGTCCGGGCGGACCAGGGAGAGAATCTGCCGGGGGATCCGCTCGTACGCCTCGTCAGTCAGCCCGTAGGCCCGCTGGTCGTTGTTGAGTCGGAGCCAGGGTGAGTTGAGGGTCAGTTCCGGAACGGCCAGGATGTCCCCCGCCCGCATGAAGAGGCCGTTCGTGAGGCCGGCCCGGTACCGGTTGATGGCGTTCACGAGGCGATTCATCGGCGAGGTGGGATCGCCAAAGGAGGGCTGGATCACCAGGTTTGTGACCAGGGGGGCCTGGCCCCGCATGTTCCGCACCTTGGCCAGGTCATCCGAGGCGTAGTTGGTCAGGACGGTGACGCCGCTCAGGACGGCCGACCAGGCCGCGAGCCCCACCTGGTTGATCCCGATCTGCCCCGTGGTGGCGTTCTCCCCCGGGGCCACGGTGAACAGGTCGACGAGCGACCAGTCGTTGGTCGGATGGGAGAGCCAGCTCACCCGGTAGACGTCCTTGCGCAG
>DMJJ01000321.1:14299-18749 GCA_003452185.1 Verrucomicrobiales bacterium
TGCGCCTTGAGATAGACCGACTGCCACGGGGTGCCACGATGGACGCGGCCGATCCAGCCGACGCTTGGGTAGGCGTTGGTGGGGAACTGCCAGTCGTTGACCGACCGGATCAGCGGGTCCATGACCTCGACCCGCATGGTGTTGCCGGCCAGGGCCTCATCGGCACCGCTGGACTGGCGGAGGGGAGAGCCTCCCCACGGCGTGTAGGGGGCATTGATGACCCCAAAGTTACGGTTCGTTGCCGGCCACCCCATCAGGATCGGAATCGGGGCTGCGGAGTAGTTTGTGAAAATGACGGTGTTGCCGACCGGCTCGACATGGAGGAAGTGGTCGATGATGTGATGCACCAGCGGGTCGTTGACCTGCCACGAGACGTCGTGCAGGAACTTGGCGCTGGGGGAGTAGGGGGCCTGCTTCTCCAGGCTGACGATGTTGCTGGCGCCAACCTCGGTCTGACCCAGGACGAACCGGCGGAAGTTTTCCCGCTCGAGGGGGATGCTCGGGTTGCCGCTCGAGGTGGCAGGGTCGTTCCAGTCGTTCGCCAACTCCCCCAGGCCTGCGCTGATATTCATCTGGCGGACGACCCCCTCGGTGGGAATGTCCTTCTGGGTGAGGTCCGAGGCCGGGCGGCCGTTGACGCGACGCGTGCTCCAGAGGTTCTTGGAGCCCTCGCTCCCCTGCACCGGCACGTAGTTCTCCGGCTGCATCGCCTCGCTGATGTCGAAGAAGGTCTCGAGCCGGTTCATCGTGACGACATCGACGATGCGGCGGCTGTTGTCATCCACGAGGAAGAACAGGAAGTCGTTCGTGGTCCGGTAGACCCATTTCGGGGCGTAGAACCCTTGCGAGGTTGCGGAGTAGACCGGGTTGGTGGAGGGGACGAACGTCTGATTGTCCCCGCGGTAGCCCATGGGCGGGAGGAACGTGAGGTTCGTCAGGATCGGGAAACGGAAGCTCCCGGCCTGGCTCGCCGTCGCCCGCTGTCCGGTGGTGCCCACCCCGGCCCAGGAGTTCGCCGGGATGACCCCGGTGGCGAAGTAGTTGCTGACCCCGACCCGCTGGAAGGTCCTGGCATCGCTGTTGGTCAGCATCATCGAGAGTCGCCCGCGAACAACGGTGCGGAGGGCCCGGGGGAACCGGTTCGTGTAGGGGTTCCAGAGCTCCACTCCGAAGACATTCGAGATCCCCATGATGAAGAGCTCGTTGGTGGAGACCGGGGGCGACTTGATCGCCTTCTTCACGATGTCGAGCTTGCGCTCGACGGTGACGGTGCTCGCGAGGCCGATCTCGTTCAGGTTGGGATACCCCTTTTGCGCGGCGACCACCCAGGGGATGCCGTAGATGTTGTCGGTGTCGCGCAGCTTGACGCCATCGAGCTCATCGAAGTGGTACCACTTTTGCGCGAGGACGATGTCGCTGCTGTTGGTGACCCGCTCGTAGCGGGAAATCCAGATGCGCGCGCCGCTCTGGGCGAACACCGGACGGAAGATGTTGGGGAGGACGGCGGCCAGGTCCGGGCGCCCGGGGGTGATCGGGCCGACGAAGTTTGTATTGTTCGCCTCGAACAGATTCGCAGCCACCTGGAGCGAGCGGTGGATGGCGGCGTTGTAGAGGTTGGTGGGATAGATCGGGATGTTGGTGACGCTCAGCGTCGGCTGGTCCCCGGCGAGGTAGCTGAAGAGAGGCACCGGCCCGTTGGTCGCGCTGAAGCGATAGCCGTAGTTCAGGGTGTAGTAGTCGTTACCGGGGAAGTTCGTGAACGTCTGCCGGATCAGCCGGTCCGCCACGTTCATGAAGAAGTCGGTCGGGTTCCAGGGACGGAAGTCGGTGGAGCGATTCGTCCCGCTGCTGCTGAAGTTCAGGTTGATCCGGCCGACCGGCCCGGGCCCGGTGTCGGTGCCGAGCTGGGAGAGCAAGCGGTAAAAGGTGTAACGATTGTAGCTCCCGGGCCCGAGGCTCGCCTGGCGGAGCCGGTTGACGAAGTTGGTGTAGTTGGGGGAGGAGCGGGTGAAGGTCTTGCTGGTCCGGTAGAGGTCGTGAATGGAATTGAACCGGTTGGTGTTGTCCGCCCCAGGCCAGCGGGTTGTCGGGTCGATGAAATCGTTCTCGAACTGGACCCCCCCGGCGCTCCGTGCGATGTCGTCGTTCGGGTCGTTTCCGATGTTGTCGATGTAGTCGTTGCGCCACGCCGTGAGAGCCCGGAATGCGGCATCGGGACGGAGCCACTGGTCGAGGGTGGGAAGGGTCCCAACATCCCCGCCGTAGCGGTATTGGAGGATCGAACGCGCATCGTCGAAGGCGAGGCCGGTGGCCCGCCCCGGCCCGATGCCGGATCCCTGGCCCCAGGGGGCGGGGAAATCATAGTTGTACTGGAGCCGCCCCCAGGAGTTGGTGTTCAGCTCCGCGAGGAACGCGGCGAGGTTGATCTCGTAAGTCCCGTAGCCCTGGTTGCGCCCAAACCCGTCGGCTGCGTTGAACGCATTGTTGCCGGCGTCGTTGTGGATCGTGTTGATGTCGAGCGTTCGGCCTGCGGGGACGACGGCGTAGGCATAGCGCCCGATGAACCGGTTGGTCGGAGAATGGGGCAGGCCGGCCTGCGCGGTCATCCCGATCCACTCCGGGTCGCCGGTGTGGTAGTACTCGATGACGCTCGTGGGAGTCGCCCCCGGGACCGGGCGCTCGTTCATGTCGATGAGGGGGAAGAATCCGTTGCTCTCGAAGGTCCCGTTCCGGTTGAGATCGAGGTAAAATCGGAAGTCGAGCGGGGCGTTGGGAAGGGTCCGGTTGGTGCGGACGAAGACCGGGACCCGGGCGTCGCGGGTCTCATTGAATCCGCCAAACCCGCCGCCGCCGCCACCACCAAGCTCGGGGGTCTGGAGCCGGGCGATGAAATCCGCCGTGTAGGCCCGGGGATCGGTGGGTCCCTGGGAGCTGGAGACCAGCAGGTCGCCGCCGACACGCCGCTCGATCGCGTTGAAGAACTGGAAAGTGTTGGTGTTGTAGGTTTGGTAGATCGGGGTGGCAAACCCGCCGGCAGCCATGTTCGTGCGCCCCAGGATCTGCGCCGCGACGGTCGCCTTGGCCCTCTCGAAACCGGCGTTCGCCATGTACTCGGCGTCGATCAGGTGCTGGGCGGTGGTGACGGAGGCGCGTTCCCGGCGGCTGAGCGCCAGGAGGGTGAACGTGACCACAAGGATCACGCTCAGGAGGACGAGCGTGATGACGAGGGCCACCCCGTTGCGTGGGGAGATTCTGGCGATGCGTGGGCTCATGGGCCGCTGGGAATATTGATCCTCTGACGGAAGATCTGGACGTTGCCGGACCGGTCTTCGATGTAGCTCTGGATGGCGGTCAGGTCATCGATCGCCTTGACGCGCCGCAGGACGTCGGGATCCAGGATGCCGAGCTCAACCTCCACGGTGGCGGGAAGCTGGCTGGTGCTGACCACCACCTGGTTGGTGAAGAAGTATCCAAGCCCGTTGGGGGTGATCCATTGGGGGATGATCGAGCCGTTCTGGTCGTAGGCGTAGAACTTCAGGTGGACCACCCCGTCCAGGATCTTGGTGAACTCGTTGGTGAAGCCCTGGGCCCCGTAGCGCCACGAGAGAAAGTCGCGCTGGAGGCTGAAGAGGTCGTTGGTCGCGTTGCGATACGGGAACTGGCGCTCCGTCCGGTAGATGGCCACGACCTGGCGATCGGTGTAGTCGGATTTGCGGAAGTCGTAAAACGTCACCTTCCAGTTCGCGTTGTCGCGGTTCCGGGTGGTGAAGCAGAACGACTCAAGCCGGTTGGTGCGGTTGACGGAGGAGCCCGGGACCTTCTGGGTCATGTAGTCGCCGCTCCGCTGGAGGGAGGCAAATCGAAGGGCGTTGCTCACCCCTTCCGGGAACATCACCACCTCCTGGATCTCCCGGCCGAGGAGCCCGAGGAAGGCGCGCCCGTTCTCCAGGGTGTCGGTCTGGGCTCCGCTGGCGCGCAGGGCCCGCTGCGCCTGGTTGAGGCTCGCGAGGAGCCCGACCACGATCACGGTCAGGAGGCTCATCGCCACCATGATCTCGATCAGGGTGAAGCCGCGCTGGGCGGCGGATTTGAGGCGTTTCATATGAGCTCCCTTGTGCATGGCTGGCCGGCAACGGTGGCCAGCCGGATATCAGTTTCGATGCGCCGCCGTATCCGGCAGCAACACCAGCAAGTCGGTAACGCCCACGTCCACGCCAGCCTGGCTCAGCAGGGTGCTGGCCTGGCCGCGATGGTGGGTCTGGTGGTTGAAAAAATGCAGCAGTACACCGCCCAGCGCCTTGACGCAGGCGTCGCCACGCATCGAGCGGTAGGCCAGGTCTTGCGCCAGCACGCGCTCGTCCAGCGTGGCGGCCCATTGCTCGATATAGGTATCCAGCTGCTGGCGTAGCGCGGCCAGCTCGGCAAGGTTGGCCGCAGGCCGGGCGTCCAG
>DMJJ01000462.1 GCA_003452185.1 Verrucomicrobiales bacterium
GGGGTGAGGGGGTTCCTGAAATTTATCATCCTGGGGGGCCTCCTGTTCCTCGGGCTGTGGTGGGTGGGCGGACGCAGGGGGGCTTCCCGCGGGGCTGGTGGGAACCCGGCGGGGATCGTGGTGTCGGTGCCCGACGCGGCCGAGGGGGTGAAGGCGGCCGACACGCTCGAGTTGCCCGACCTGAGCGGCGTGGTGGGGGAGGCCGACAATCCGAAGCTCACGTTTGCGCCGCCGGCATGGGCCCTGCCGTTCCATCCCCTGGCACTGAAGGTCACGAGCAGCGACCCGCAGGTGATTCGGCACGCCGACATCACGGCAGCCCCCGTCGGGACCAACCTTGTCAGCCTGACCCTCGTTCCGTCGGGTGTCGGGTACGCACGGATCAAGCTCACCCTGCTCGACCTGGCCGATGGACTGCACGTCTTCCGTTACACATTCCACTACGCGGCCAGCACCATGGGCAGGCCCGGGGGGCGATGGCACACCGGGGCCTCCGATGCCTCGGCGGCGGTGGCTATCAGCACGGGGTTGATGCTCGTGGGGGATGATGAGGATCAGGTGCTGCGGCTTTACCGCCGCGGGGAGAGCGGTCCTCCGCTGCAGGGGTTCGATATCACCCCATTCCTCGGATTGACCGACCTCCATCACAACGGGCGTCCGAAGGAGGTCGACATCGAGGCGGTGACCCAGGTGGGGAGGCGCCTCTTCTGGCTCGGTTCCCAGTCGCACGACCGCGAGGGGTTGCCGGCGGCCAATCGGAGCCGGGTTTTCGCAACCGACCTTGAAGGCTCCGGGGACCAGGTGCACCCCCGGTTTGTGGGCCGATATGATTTTTTGCTCCAGGACCTCATCGCGTGGGACGCGGGAAATGGCCATGGGATGGGTAGCAACTACTTTGGTCTCTCCGCCAGCACCACGCCCGGGCTCTCTTCAAAAGACCCCGGAGGCCAGGGCTACGTCATCGAGGGGCTGTGCCGGATCCCCGGCTCCTCCGAGGGCGCGTGGCTCGGATTCCGGGCCCCCCTGGTGCCCCCTTCCCGGCGATGGTCGGCGTTGGTGGTGCCGGTCACCAACTTCTTCAGCCTCGCGGTGTCGGGCAGTGGGGCGGGGGCGACCCGGTTTGGGGTGCCGATGCTCCTGGACCTTGGGGGGCGGGGAATCCGTGACATGGTGGCCGGGGACCGGGGGGTGTTGATTCTGGCCGGGCCTCCCGGGCACGACGCCCCGAACCTGCCCCACGACTCATCCCTCTTTACCTGGGACGGCAACCTGTCGCATCCGCCGCAGCGAAGGGAAGCCTCCCTGGGCGGGCTTCGGCCGGAGGCGATCGTGGAGATCCCTCCGGAGCCGTGGGGCCCCGAGACCGTGGTGGAGTTGCTGAGCGACAACGGGACCACGGAGTTCTACGGCGATGGGGTGCCGGCCAAGAGTCTGCACAACCCCGCGTTCAAGAAATTCCGAAGCGACCCGGTCAAGCTCGGGGGTGTCCTGGAGAACGTGACCCCCTGAGGGGAGTGGGTCGGCGCGAGCCCCGCCCCCTCCAACAGGAGCGGAAGCATCCGGCCTGCGCCGCCTTCGCTCATGGGCTTGCGGTCGGCCTTGGGACGACAGGAAGTTGCCAGGGCCTTTCCCGCCGGATGGGGGTCGTCGCGCAAACCGGACATGCTTTTTATCGCTTAGTCGGCTTCCGTGCCGAGGCAAGCGATGTCGCGGTGTTCAGGGCGAACGCGGCGATGGAGAGCGCATTGAAGACCCCGGCCCAGCGGCGGCCCGGCTCCCAGGGGGCCAGGTCGCCTCCCACCCGCAGCAGCAGGGAGAGGTGGAGGAGGGCCACGTGGAGGTAGAACCGTGGGGTGTAGGCGAACGGGAGCCCGAGGACGGAGGGAAAGATCACAGGAGCGTGGCCAAAGATCATGGAGAAGACGAATCCGAGGAAAAAGGAGTGGAGAGCCGCATCGTAATAGGGCCCGGAGAGGGTCGGGGCCTCGGCGGCCAGGAGGAGTCCCGCCATCGCCAGCCAGGCGTAGCCCACCAGAAGGCAGAGGGCCATGAATCTGGGGAGCCCCGGCTGGCGGACTGTTTTGCGTGCGATGTCGAACCGGGCGAGCCAGAGGGCCAGCGAGACCAGCCCAGCCCCCGTGACCTTGATTCCGCGAGCCGGGTCGACCCGCGTCCAGGCCACCCCGGCAAGAAACAACCCCAGGGCGGCGAGCACCAGGGGGAGGGCCCGCGGATCGGGCTTTTGGAACCGGCTCAGGTCGAGCCGCTCCCCGACGATCGTTAGCCCGAGGAACCCGATCCACCACGGCACCACCTGGGGCAGGGGAAGGTCGAGGAGCCAGAGGATGTTCCCAACCAGCCACAGCCCCGCGCCGGAGGCCATGGTGAGGGTGAAGAGCTCGTTGCGCATCCGGACCACCTGCACCGCGGCGCAGACCAGCAACGCGCTCCCGGACGTGATGGCCCCGGCAGCCGGGCGCCACGGGGCCCCCCCCAGAAGGGCCAGCGACCCGAGGGCCGTCAAGAGGGGGGCTCCAAACACCCACCGCTGCGGGAGCCCGACGGCCCGCTCAAGCCCGATGACCGTCCCGAGAAACCCGCACACCATCAGGGGACCGTGGAACGTCAACCATCGCGCGTCCCCGTTCGGAAGGGGTACGGGGACCTGCAGCCGGGCCAGCCCTCCCCAAACCCCGGCGACCAACGAGACCATGCCGAGCAGGAGCAGCGGGGCTCTCGCCAGCAGCCGTGGTCCCAGGCCTCCCGGACTCTTGGGGGAACTCATGGCGAAGCGACCGGCGCTTCGGTCTCGGCCTCCAGGGTCGAGTGCGTTGCCGCCATTCCCTCGAAGGCGGAGGCGAGCGAGGAGTGATCCCGGAAAAGGTCGCCGGCCAGACACTGGACTAGGGGCCGGCGCTCGTCCGGAAAACGGTGGAGAAAATCGGGCAGCGTGAACCCGGGGTGGTAGAAGGCTTCCGCAAGCCGGCGTGCATTCTCGAACCCAAGGTCGATCCGGGGTTCGTGGCGACCCAGGGAGGCGGGGGAGAGATCTCCGGATGCCAGCGCCTCGTGGAGACCCTCGGCAGCGATCGCTGCGGAGAGGATCGCGAGGGTCAACCCCTGGCTGTAAACCGGGTCCATGAAGGAGCGGGCATCCCCCAGCATGATCCAGCCCGGTCCGACGGTCTGGCTGTTGCGGTAGGCGATCCGTCCCAGGCAGCGGCAGTGGCCCACCCGGGAAGCCGGGGCCAGCGCCTCGCGAAGCGCATCGGAACGTTGAAGCGTCCGCAGATAGGCCAGCTCATGGTTGTTGAGCTCCGTCCCGAAGGCCTCGGCTTCTCCCACAACCCCTATGCTGTAGATCCCCGCGGGGAGCGGGATGCACCAGGCCCAGCCTCCTCCGGGAATCAGGAACAGGGTGGTCTCCCCCTCCTCGATGCCGTTGGGAAGCCGGACCCCGCGGTGGTAGGCCCAGGCGCACGCCTTGCGCATGCCGGAGACCTCGCTGATCAGCCCGAGCTGACGCCCCAGCAGGCAGTTCCTCCCGGTCGCGTCGACAACGACCCGCGCGGCAATCTCGAGCGGCTTGCCCCGGCGATCAACGGCGATCAGCCCGGTGGCGCGTCCTTGATCGAAGAGAACCCTCTCGACATGGATGCCCTCACGGACCACGGCGCCGCACGAAGCAGCGTTGTCGAGGAGGATCCGGTCGAACCGGGCCCGCTCGACATGCCAGGTCTCGGCTTCCTGCGGGGGCAAGGCCTCGGAAAAGTGGAACGGCATCGACCAGGTCCCCTCGCGCCCCACCACCCGGAGCCCGTGTTTCCGACGAAACTGGGCGGCCCGCACCGCCGGCAACACCTCCATCTCGGCGAGGACGCGGTTCGTGGCCGGGAGCAGCGACTCTCCGACGTGGTAGCGGGGAAACGTGTGGTTCTCGAGAACCAGACACCGATAGCCGCGCTGTGCGAGAAGGGTCGAGAGGGTCGCGGCGGCCGGTCCGCCGCCCGCGAGGGCGACATCCCACGTGAGCCCATGCAAACTCGCACCGGGTGCGGTCATGTTCCTAGGGGGTTGCCTGAAGTGAACTTGGTCCCTCGGACAGACTACGGCAAGCCCCGATTGCGGCGTTGACCCGGGTCAAGGGCCACGGATGGGCCGTTTCTTTGCTCCTGTTGTTCATGGTTGGTCAATAGGAGGTTGGGATTGTAGGGGGGAGCAAGGGATGACAATCAGCGGAGAGTTTTTAGCAATCGGCGGCTGGCGCTGGGAGGGGTGTTTCCCTGACACAAGCGCGCGCAATGATGAAATGGTTGTTAGTCCTTACGACAGTCTCTGTTTCGACGCTTTTTGCGGCCGCCGCGGAGGCCCCCATTCGGGGGGAAGTGCTTTTCCAACACTGCTCGACCTGCCACGGGGCGGACGGCCAGGGGAAGGAGATCGGGTCGGCCCGGTTTCCAGCCATCGCCGGCCTGGACTCCTGGTATGTGGAGAACCAGTTGAGCAAGTTTCTGGGGAATGTCCGGGGTGCCCATCCGGCCGACGCCCAGGGGT
>DMJJ01000170.1:0-2326 GCA_003452185.1 Verrucomicrobiales bacterium
AACCCCCCTCCCGCCCCATGTCCCAACAGACCCCCTCCCGCCCGTTGTTCGTCTCCACCTGGCCATTTGGCAAGCCGTCCAACGAGGCGGCCCTCCAGAAGTTCCTGGCCGGTGGGACGCTTCTGGACGCGATCGAGGCCGGGATCGGGGTGGCGGAAACCGATCCGGGCAACACGTCGGTCGGGCTGGCCGGGATCCCGAACTCCGAGGGCGTGGTGCAGCTCGACGCCTGCATCATGGACGGGGTCGGGCACCGCGGGGGCGGCGTCGCGGCGCTTGAGGGGATCATCCACCCGATTTCCGTGGCGCGTCGCGTCATGGACAAGACCCCGCATGTGCTGCTCGTCGGGGCCGGGGCTCGCGCCTTCGCGTTGAAGGAAGGGTTCGCCACCCGGGACGTCCCCCTCACGGGGCAGGCCAAGGCGCCCGAGGTCCCGAAGGGGCTCAAGGGGCATGACACCATCGCGATGGTGGCTCTGGGGCCGGATGGGAATCTGTGCGGCGGCTGTTCCACGAGCGGCTTGGGACACAAGCTCCCGGGCCGGGTGGGCGACTCCCCGATCCTGGGCTCCGGCCTGTACGTCGACAACGAGGTGGGGGCCGCTGGGGCCACCGGGCTGGGGGAGAACGTCATGCGCTACTGCGGGTCGTATCAGGTGGTGGAGTTCATGCGACAGGGGCTCACTCCGGAGGAGGCGTGCAAGGAGACCATCAAGCGGATCGCCCGGATCGACCCTCGCGGGTTTGATCTCAGCATCAACTTCATCGCCATCGACAAGAAGGGCCGCTACGGGGCGGCGGGCACCGGCTCGGGGTTCCAGTTCAGCGTCTGCCACCAGGGGTTCAGCAAGGTGTTGCAGAGCCCCGGGATGACCAAAAAGGATGTCGGCCCGGTGGGTGGCAACGTCCACTGACCGGCCCGGTTTTTTCTTCCTTTCCCCCGGGGTCTCCCCTAATCCTGACGGCATCGCGCGCATGGTTCCCATCCCTCTCGAAGACACGTTTGTGGATGTCCTCAGCAAGGCCCAGAAAGGGTTCAAGCTGGGGGATGCCGACCTTGCGCGCCGGGCGGACGTCTCCCTCGAGGAACTGGCCCGGGCGAAGCGGGGGGAGGTCGAGGAGGAGGTCCTCCGCAAGCTGGCCCGGAGCCTGAACCTGGGGAAGAGCAGCCTGGTGGAACTGGCCCGCAAGGGGTGGTTCCCGGACCCGCTCGAGCTCGACGGGCTGGCCCAGTTCAACACCCCGTTCAATGACATGACCGTGAACTCCTACCTGGTGTGGGATTCGCGATCGAAGGAGGCGGTGGCGTTCGATTCCGGGGCCAACGCGTATGGGATGATGGCGACGGTACGGACCCAGAATCTCCAGCTCAAGCACCTCTTTCTCACCCACACGCACGGGGACCATGTCGCGGATGTGGACCGGATCCGCTCCGAGACCGGGGCGCGGATGTGGGTCTCCGAGAAGGAGCCGTTTCCGGAGGCTGAGACCTTTGCCGAGGGGCGTTCCTTCGAGCTTGGCGTGCTCCGGATCGAGGCCCGGAGCACGACGGGCCATTCCGTGGGGGGAACCACCTACGTGATCACCGGGCTGGCCCGTCCGGTGGCCGTGGTCGGCGATGCCCTGTTTGCCGCGTCTATGGGAGGCGGGGGGATCTCGTTCCTCGACGCGCTGGCGAACAACCGTCGCAAGATTCTGCTCCTCCCCGATGATTGCGTGGTGTGCCCGGGCCATGGCCCCCTGACCACTGTGGGGTGGGAGAAGAAGCACAACCCATTTTTTCCTGAGTTCCAGAAAAGCTAACCAACACAGACCACACAGCACACATATCTATGTCAGACCGTATTGCATTTGTCGGGGTGGGGCGCATGGGATCGAACATGGCCCGCCGTTTGAAGGAGTGCGGATTCAACGTCACCGCGGTGTATGACTCCCATGCCCCCCTGGCCGAGTCGGTCGCCAAGGAGCTGGGGTGCGCCGCCCCCACCACCCTCGCGGGTGTGACGGCAGTCTCCGACGTCATCATCACGGTGGTGACCGATGACAAGTCGATGCACCGGATCTTCGCCACCAAGGGGGATAGCCTCCTGGTGGGGGCGGCCGGGCGGGTGTTCATCAACTGCGCCACGATCAGCCCCAGGACGCATGTCGAAGTGGAGAAGCTCGCCAAGAAGGCCAAGGCCTCCTCGCTCGAGGCCTGCATGGCCTCCAGCATCACCCAGGCCCGGCAGGGGACGCTGTACCTGATGATCGGCGGCAACGAGGGCGTGTTCAATCGTGTGAAGCCGGTGCTTGAGAAGCTCAGCGCCTCGATGCGCTTCGTCGG
>DMJJ01000170.1:2713-5271 GCA_003452185.1 Verrucomicrobiales bacterium
GCGCTGAAGCTCGATCTCGCCGTGCTGCGGGAGGTCTTCTCGCAGACCGGTGCAAACTCCCGCGTGCTCCAGACGGATGGCGAGGATATGCAAAACCGCGACCACTCCTGCTTCTTCTCCGCGGCCCACGCGGCCAAGGACAGCGGGATCGCCCTCGGCCTGGGCAAGGAGGCGGGGCTGAACCTGCCGCTCGCGACCGCCACCAAGAAGCAGTATGACCGGATGGTGAAGGAAGGGCTGGGCGAGCTCGACAAGTCCGGGATTGCGGAGCTGACGTTCAAGGGACGCCACAAGTCGAAAAAGAAGAAGACCAAGTAACTCCTCCCCCTCATTTGCGATGCAGGGCGGCGGCCCCCGGGTCGCCGCCCTGTTTTCGTGCCGGGCTGCCCCCGGGGCCGCCCGGGGCGGGGAGGGATTACTCTCCGCCGAGCCCGGCCTGGCGGAGCTGCTCGAGGAACGTGGCGCTGCGGAGCGGGAAAAAGCGGTGCAGGATCCGCTCCACCTCCGGCTTCCAGTGATCCTCCACGGTGTAGAGCTCGTACGGGCCTTCCTTGTAGGGGTGAACGTCCCTTCGGTAATCGCCCCAACGGGCCGACTCCAGGACGATGGCCGGCTCCAGGTCGGCCGCCAGGCGCCGGTAGCGGGCTCCGGCGATTTCGGGCGAAAGCACCCCCCCGGGACCCAGCAGCTCCCGGGCCCTGGCCTGGAATCGGCCTCGGAAGAGGGGGTTTGCCCTGAGTTTCTGGAAGATCCGAAGCGGGCTCTGGTCGTCGTCCACGGCGAGGGTGTTGTTGGTCGCCTGCTCAAGGGTTCGCTCCCCGTCCCAGACGATGAAGAAAAACTTTCCGTCCGGGCGCCGTGCGCGGGCGGCATACCAGTTGGAGGATCGGTCATAGTCGCCGTTTGCCCCGTAGTGGTTCAGCAGCATGTAGTCGATGAAGCCCGGGAGATCGAGCTGGGACTCAACCTCGCGAAGCGCTTCCGGGGCTTCAAGGCCGAGGTTCACCCGTGCGAAGAGCCGATCCCACGCGGCGGTGTCCCCCTCCAGCACCTTGTCGCTGTTCCGGACATCGTAGTCCGAGGGCTTGCCTCCCAGGCGGGAAGCCACGAACGGGCCGGCCGGGCGTTCCACCAGGTTGTAGATCCCCCAGTAGAGCCCGTTGAGATACACGTGCACGAATCGCCCCCGGGCCGAAACCCGTCCCATGGCCGCGTAGGTTTCCCTCATCCATTGGTCGCGGAGGTAATCGCCGTGGCGCCGCTCCTCGGCACTCCAGTGAAGCCAGCTATTGTTGCACCCGCCCCGCAGGATGACCTCGGAGAACTCCTGCATCCCCTGGTCTCCAAAGAGAGGATAGCGGAGCTTCCCGTCGCCGGTCCGGGTCTTGAAAAGCAGCCTCAGGGAGTGCTTCGGGCATTCCTCGGGACGACGGTTCCACCCCCCCTGGATCCTCACCCCGCATCGGGAGTGGAATCCCGGGGAGGTATCGGCCGGGATCCATTCCACGGCCCCTCCCCGCTCCCACTCCGGGCCGTTGGCCATGGGATTGGAGTAGAGCCCCCGCTCCGGATCGAACAGGTCGGAGGGGGAGAGAAGGATCGAGAGGCTTGGAAGGGAATGGAGGGCCTGCTCCACCCGGTTTGAATAGGAGGGGTGGCCGACGATCTCCGGGTCCATCTCGTAGTCTGCCGGGACCGGTTTCCCTTCCCGCATCCCCCAGGTGGGAGGGAACCCGGCGCCGGTTTGATGGAGCACATCCCACGGGATGAGATACGTGCGGTCGACCGGCTCGGAGGGGAGGGATCCTGCCTGGAAGGCCACCGCCCGTAGAATTGTCGACCTCACAAGGACGATCGGCTCCCGGTATTCGTGGCCCACGCCGGGGAGGGGTTCGCTCCCGTCGGTGGTGTACACAACGCGTGATGCCGCCCGGGGAGGGCGGGAGGTGACCGTCAGCGGACCGTTGTGGTATCCGCTTGCGGGGGTGATCTCGGGCGGGGGCAACGGGGGGTCGGCCGGGAGGTTATTGGCCTTGCCCGGCGTTGCGTGAGAGAGCATTCCCACCTCGACGGCCCCGGTGCGGCTGTTCGCCCCAGGCTGGAATCCCGACTCCCCGATCCCGTATGCGATGTCGGCCCGTTGTGCGGGGTAGGCCCCGGTGGCACCGGCGGCCGGAGCGCCGGAGGGAGCGAGCAGGCTCAGGTAGCCCCCCTTGGCCTTCAGCTTGAAGTTCGTGTGGAGCACACCCCCCGGCAGACGGCGGTCTTTGCCCGAGGCGAACAGGAGGAGGAAGCCTCCGGGTGGGAGGTTGGTCGCGGGGAGCGTCCACTTTCGGGGATGGGAGGGGGCATCGGAGAGGCTCCAGCCCTCCAGGGAAACCGCCTCGGGGCTTTCGTTCTGGAGCTCGATCCAGTCAGATCGGTTTCCCTCCTCGTCGACAATCCCGGAATGGTTCCGGGCCATGAACTCCGTGACCCGCATGGCCTGCAGGGGGGCGATCCCCAGGGTCTGGTGGAGCAGGCAAAGGAGGAGGAAACAGAAGAGTGGGAACCCATGG
>DMJJ01000243.1 GCA_003452185.1 Verrucomicrobiales bacterium
GAGGAGCACCATGACATCCGGTGGTGCGGGCGGGAGGATCTCGATCGCCTCGATCCCCCGCTGAGCGGCGCCGTCCGGTGGTACTGCCTCAGGGCGCTGGAGGAGCTCTCCCCCGCCGTTCAGCGGGGGATCGAGGCGATCGAGATCCTCCCGCCCGCACCACCGGATGTCATGGTGCTCCTCGACGGCACACCGGACCTCCCCCCTGCCCGACGGCCGGGCCCAGTAGATCATCCCGATGTGCTCATGGGTTTCGTGGATCCGGTGGATGTCCAGGAACCGGGGGGCGATCAGGGCACGGGTGCCCGGCTCGGTCGTCGGGGGACGCTCCCCGACGAGGGTGACCTCGAGCCCGCTCTCCTCCCGCGCCTCCCGCAGGGCGGCGATCTCCGGATCCTCGTCCAGTTCGATATGGCCCCCCAGGGGGAGCCATTTCTTCAGCTTCCGGTGAAGGACAAGCAACACGCGCCCGGCGTCGACCACGAAGATGGCCACGGTGAAATCGATCTTTTCATGAATGTGCGCCATGCCGCGCGAGGGTGGGCGGAACCCGGGGCCTGTGCAACAAAAAGGGGTCGACCCTCCGCCTGCCTGACACCCGTTTCACACCTCTCTGCCGGAAATCGGACCCAAGGGCCCAACGGCTTACGAAAATCGTTCGGTCATACTGCTACACCGGGTTCGGATCGGCTGGTAATTCCTGTATGGGCCCGTTTGGACTGCGGAACGCAGGGTGAGATCCCTTGCTTTCGAAGCCCGCCGATCGGGTGAGCAGACCGGACGCGGCCCGAGTAACGCACCTCACAGAATGCAACACCCCCCGGCCCCCCGGGATCGAAATACCCTTCCATGAAACCAAACACCCACCCCACCCACTCCGCCTCCTTGGCGGCAGTCTTGGGCCTGGTCGTCGCGACCAGCGCGTACGGCGGCCAGATCCAGCAGGGACTGGTCGTCCACCTCCCGTTCGACGGCGACATCGCCGACACCCGACAGAACGTCACACCGGTAGCCGTGGGCTACGGGTCGGCGGGCGTCGCAGACACGTCCACCGCCGGCAAGATCGGGTCTGGAGCCCTGAAGGCCTGGACCTACCCCAACCCGGGAGTCGTCCCCGAGGGGGAATCCCAGTTCAACTATATCACCCTCGGTTCCCCGAACGACGCGGGGATCGATCCGGGCGGGGTGACGACGTTTGGCGATTCGACCGACTTCTCCGTCTCGTTCTGGGTGAAGCTCGGAACCTGGTCCGGGGACCCGTCGTTTGTGGCCAACAAGGACTGGAACAGCGGCGGGAACGTCGGGTTTGTTGTCGCAACGGACAGCGACGCCCGGATCCAGTGGAACTACCGCGAGACCAACAATGGAGCCTCGCGCAAGGACTACGACAGCCCGGGCGGGCTGCTCAGCGGAGGCTGGCACCACGTGGCCGTCACCTTCGCCCGGAACCAGAACGCCACCACGTACGTGGACGGGGCGCAGGTGGACTCAACCCCGATTGTGACCGCCGCCAACGGCACCTGGGCTCCGGGAACCATCGACCGTCTCAGCCTGAACGTCGGTCAGGACGGTGCCGGCCAGTATACCGATGGGAACGGAACGGTATATCTGGACGACTTCGGGCTCTGGCGGCGCGTCCTCGCCCCGGATGAGGTGGCGACGATTTTCAGCTCGGGGAACGTCGGGGTCGATCTCTCCCGTGTCCCGAACCCCGGAGCCCCGCCTCCCACCGCTCTCATTCCCGCCCGGTACGCCATGCCCGCCGGGACTGTCGACAAGGGAAGCCCAGGGTTCCTGGCCCGCCCCTACCAGACCTCGGCAGCACAGCCCAACTCGCTCCTCTGGACCGAGCAGCAGCTTGCCGGCCTCCAGGGACCGAACCTGGCCGACCTGAGCGGGGCGGATGCCGCAGGCTATTACCACGTGGACACCGTGGTGAACTGGAACAACAGCTCAGCCTCGGTGGACGGCTTCCCGTCCGCCAGCAAGTTTCCCGGAATCACCGGTTCGGAGAACTTTTCAGAAGAAATCCTGACCTACATCGAGTTCCCCTCCCCGGGGAACTACACCCTGGGGGTCAACAGCGATGATGGATTCCGGGTGACCACGGCTTTCGCGAATCCACGCGACCCCTACTCCGCCATCAAGCTCGGCGAGTGGGATGGGGGACGTGGTTCGGCGGACAGCCTCTTCACCTTCACGGTCCCTGTCGCGGGCATCTATCCCTTCCGGGTCATCTACGAGCAAGGGGGAGGCGGAGCCAATGTCTCGTGGTTCAGCCTGCTCGAGGATGGCACCAAGGTGCTGGTCAACGACCCTGACAACGAAGCCTCCCTGAAGGCGTACTCCGCGGCGTCGTTTGCCCCGCCGTACGTCAGCGCGTTCGTCCATGACGGCACGGGATTCACACTCTCGCTCTCGGACGGGGCGACCGCGCTCGACCCGGCGGCGGTTCGGGTGAAGTTGAACGGGGCAGAGGCGCCGACCACACCAGCAGCGAACGGGGGGGTGCACTCGTTCACGTACGTTTCCCCGGGGTTTGTCCCCGCGCTCTCGTCGAACACGGTGACGGTCACCTACTCGGACTCCGCCAAGCCGGCGTTCACGACCACAGTCTCGATCCCCTACGTCGAGGGGTTCTATGCCCCTCTCCCCTCCGGGTTCGCGCTGGGGCGTTCGGAGGTGGACACAACGGCGCCGGGCTTCAGGGTGCGGTCCAGCCAGCTCAACTCCGCAAGTCCCCTGGCTGCCAACATCGCCCACGCGGAGGCGCAGCTCGCCGGACTCTTGATCGACCCCGTCTCCGGCGCCCCGTATGAAGAGACGGCAACGCCCGGCGAGCAGGCCGACGGGAGCTATGAGCTCTCGAATGTGCTCAACTTCTCGACCGGAAGTGCCGACCAGGGCAACTTCACCTCCGCCAACGGGCACGCCGAGGATGCGGTCCCGGGCCTCTCCGGCAGCTCGGGGAACAACCTGGCCGTGGAGGTTGTCACCTACCTGGAGCTCTCGAAGGGATTCCACCGCTTCGGCATCAACTCCTCGGACGGTTTCCGCGTCACCGCCGGCAGGAACCCGTATGACGCCCTCGCCACCGAGCTCGCGGTTTACGACGCGCGGCGGATCGTCCGCGACACGACCTTCGACCTCACGGTTGCCCAGGATGGAATCTATCCGGTCCGCATCGTCTGGTTCCGGCAGGCGAACCTCCCGAACAACGGCCCCAGCACCGCAGCGTTTGAATTCTTCACCGTGACCTCCTCCGGGGAGAAGGTCCTCGTGAACGATGGATCGAACCCTGCGTCGGTAAAGGCCTACGCCCGCCGCACCTCGCCCGTTGAGCCGTACGTCAGCTACGCAGGACCGAGCTCATTCATCTCGGACTATCGTGGCAGCGACGTCGGATTCCGCACACTCGAGGCCCGGGTGGCCGATGGAACAACCCTCAAGGTTGACCCCGCCTCCATCCAGCTCTCGGTGGACGGAGCCCCGGTCGCCATCACCACCGCCCCGGGCGTGGGGAGCATCACGCTGGAGTACGTGCCGGCGGGCCTGCAGCTCCCGCGCAGTGTCCACACGGCGTCCCTGAGCTTCGCCGACAAGGCCGGAGCCCGGCACAGCGCCTCATGGAGGTTCAACGGACTGCGGAACTATGAGCTTCCCGAGCCTCTCTTCTTCGAGGACTTCGAGAGCACAGACGCCGGCCCCGACCCGATGGTGCCGGCCGGCTGGGTGCAGGAGAACTACACCGGGCATGAGCATCTGACCACGGAACCGGGCGATGGCAACTCGGAGTTCTATCTGGGGTTCGTGGTGATCGACAAGCCGATGCGGGGCAAGAAGAACGGCACCTCCTCCGCCGCGGTCCAGATGATCAACGGGGTGACATTCGACGAGGCGACCAATCCCCTGATGAACGGGCACTGCATCTATGCCGAGTCGGATGACCGCCAGAACGGGCCCCCCGGCCAGATCCAGTACCTCTACACCCCGCACTACAACCTGGCCGGCAAGTCCGGGGTGGTGATCGCGTTCAACAGCGCGTACGAGCAGAACCAGGATGGTCTGAACGGGATGGAGTACTCCGTCGACGGCGGTGCCAGCTGGAACCCCATCTTCTATTGGATCCAGGGGGATGACGACACCCAGGGAACCCCGGACATCCTCCGCGGGCCCGACGGGAAGGTTGACGCCGTGGCGACCCTGACCAAGACCTACGGGGACGTCGCCCGCTACACCGACGGGACTGGCACGTTGGTGGGCGGCTATTACGGGTTCTTCCTCAAAGCCCCCATCACCCCGGCGCTCGCCCCCTTCATCGAGGGACGCATCAACGACGATGGAAGCGAGTCAAAGCGGGTTGAGGTGGCTCAAGTCCCCCTCGCCGATAACAAGTCCGACGTCCAGTTTCGGTTCATCCAGTCCGGCACCTCCAGCTGGTACTGGGGCATCGACAACTGGGGGGTGTACTCCGTCCCGTCGCTGGTTCCTCCGGCCTCGGGGGCCATCAAGGCCACGCTGGCCGGTGGGAAGGTTCAGCTGACCTGGACTGGCGCCGGGACGCTGGAGTCTGCCACGGAGCTCGCCGGCCCCTGGACACCTGTCACAGGCGTGACAGGGACCACGGCCACGGTCGATCCCTCCGCTGCCCATCGGTTCTTCCGGATCCGCTGATCCGGGCCACACCGGAACACCGCTCCCATCAGGCGGCCGCCGTCCCCCGACGGCGGCCGCCTTTCGTTTATCCGGCCACCTCTTCTCCGGTTCCACATCGATTGCTTCTGCAAGACGGCAACCGGCAACCCAAAGAAAGACCCGACTCAAAACGACTCGATTCCTTGCACCGAGGAATCCAGCGCACTTGCCTTGCCCGCCGGGTTGTCGGATGATGCGGGCTTCCGTCCGATGACGGAGTCTCGCAATGAAAGTCACCCTGAACTGGCTGAAGCAGTACGTCGATTTCAACTGGTCCCCCGAGGAGCTCTCGGAGCGTCTCACGATGCTCGGGCTCGAGGTCGAAGGGGTCAAGAAGCTCACCGGCGATTTCGAGCAGGTGGTCGTCGCCCAGGTGGTCACCCGGGATCGGCATCCGAACGCGGACCGTCTCTCGGTTTGCCGGGTGAACGACGGGACGGGGGAACGCCAGATCGTCTGCGGCGCCCAGAACTTCCAGGCCGGGGACAAGGTCCCGCTCGCCCTTCCCGGGGCGGTGATGCCGACCCCGGCGGGGGAACCCCCCTTTGTGATCAAGGTGGGGAAGATCCGCGGCGCCGAGTCCCATGGAATGATGTGCTCCGCCAAGGAGCTCGGCCTCCCGGGAGAGGCTGAGGGGCTCCTGATCCTGCCGGCCGATGCGCAGGTGGGGCAGCCTCTGGCGCAGCACCTGGGCAGGTCGGGAAGCGACGTCGTCTATGATCTCGAGGTGACCCCGAACCGTCCCGACCTGAACAGCCTGATCGGGATCGCGCGGGAGATCAGCGCCCTGACGGGCAACCCGCTCCGTCTGCCGGCGGCCGACCTCCCCGAGGCCACCGGAGCCCCGGCCGCCGAATCACTGGTGGGCGTCAGCCTCAGGGATCCGGAGCTCTGCGCCCGGTACACCGCCCGGGTGCTGCTCGGGGTGACGGTCGGCCCCAGCCCGGACTGGCTGCGGCAGTCGCTCGAGAAGGTCGGCCTCCGCAGCATCAACAACGTCGTCGATGTCACCAACTACGTGATGCTCGAGACAGGGCAGCCGCTCCACGCCTTTGACTATCACCTCCTGGGCAAGGGGGCGGGCGGCAAGGCGGCCGTGGTCGTTCGCCGCGCGGCCGCCGGCGAGGGGTTCAAAACCCTGGACGGCCAGGCCCGCACCCTCTCGGACTCGATGCTCCTGATCGCGGACGAAACCCATGGCATCGCCCTCGCGGGGATCATGGGAGGGGAGAACACCGAGATCCAGGCCTCCACCCGGGATGTGCTCCTGGAGAGCGCCTGGTTCAAGCCCCAGAGTGTTCGTGCCACCTCGAAGGGGCTGGGGTTGAAAACCGACGCCTCGTACCGGTTCGAGCGGGGGGCGGACGTGGGGATCGCCGAGTTTGCCAGCCGCCGCGCAGCCCAGCTCATCCTGCAAACCGCCGGCGGATCGGCGGCCCGCGGCGTCGTGGACGCCTTCCCCACCCCGCCCCAGCCGAAGGAAATCTCCTTGCGCCACACCCGGGTGGAGGGAGTGCTCGGCATCCCGATCGAGGCGGCACAACAGACCCGGTTTCTCACGTCGCTCGGGCTGGAGGTCGCCGGTGCAAAGGAAGGGACGACCTCCTACCGGATCCCGACCTGGCGTGTCGACCTGAAGCGGGAGCACGACCTGATCGAGGAGGTGGGACGGCTGCACGGGATCGATCGCATCCCGTCGACTCCCCCCCGCGGCGGGATCGGCTCCCACCCCTACGATTCCCTGCACGACCAGCTGGCGGAGGTCCGCCGCATCCTCGCCGGGCTCGGATTCCATGAGGCCCAGGGACAGACCTTGATCGCGGATGCCGCGGCGAAGCTCGTCGCCCCGGCCGAGTCGCTCGTGCCCCTCGCCTATCCGCTCAGCAGCGACATGAACGTGCTCCGTCCGAGCCTCCTGCCGGGCCTCCTCGACTCGCTTCGTCACAACCTGAGCCGCCAGAATGGTGACGTCGCCCTGTTTGAGGTCGGCCGGATCTTCACCCTCGTCCAGGGGGAGGTGAAGGAGGAACGCCGGGTCGCCCTGGCCCTGACCGGCGCCCGCGCCCCTCGGTTCTGGAGTGGGGCGGACCGGGAGGCCACGGGGGATCTTTACGACCTGAAGGGAGCCCTGGAGGAACTCTTCGACCAGTTTGGTCTCCGGGGAGTGGCCTTCTCACGCCGTCCGGAGGGGGGTGCCTTCTACCTTGAGTCGGGGCAGGCCCAGCTCGGGCGCCAGGTGCTGGGGGAATTTGGACAACTCTCGCCGCTCCTCGGCCGGAAGCATGACCTCCGGGACCGGGTGCTCCTCGCGGAGCTCAATCTCGATCTCCTGCTGGCCCGGCGCAACGCGGCCCGCTCCTTCAAGCCGCTGCCGGCGTTCCCAAGCATCCGACGGGACATCGCCATGGTGGTGCCGGAGGCAACGACGCACGAGGCGGTGCTCGCCGCGGTGCGGTCGGCCAAGCCTTCCAACCTGGAGGCGGTGGAGCTGTTCGACATCTTCCGGGGCAAGAACGTCCCCGAGGGCCAGAAAAGCGTAGCGTATGCGTTCACCTACAGGGCACCGGATCGGACCCTGACGGACGCTGAGGTGAACGCCGCTCATGAGAAGGTGGTCGCCCAGTTCCAGTCAGCCCTGCAGGCCTCCCTGCGCGGGTGAGCAAAGCCCCGGCGCGCGTGCCCAATGGGGCTTGCCGGGAGCGGCCCCGGTCCCTCGAAAAAGAAAACCGCCGCCCTCCGAATGGGGGGCGGCGGTTTCTGTTTACGGTTCGAGTTGAGTGAGCGGGCCAGGGTTACTGCGCCAGCCGATAGTACCGCGCCCCATCGACCCCGGGGGTCACACTCAGGGTGAGGGAGACGCCATCGGGAGTCGGAACGTCAGCCACGGGGGTCCAGACAGCCCCAGCCCCCAGGAGCAGGCTCGACTCAAGCTTGTAGCCCGTGGCGGAAGCAGGCCACCGGAGCGCCAGCTTGCCGCCCCCGGAGGCGGTGATCGCGAGGGCAGGACGTCCGATTGCGGCGTCGGGCCCCGCAGCGTAGCTGGCGGCAACCTCGGCCGCAGTCATGGCCCCATCATAGAGGCGGAACTCGTTGAAACTGCCGGCGAAGTACGGGTCCTTGAACTGCGAGCGGCCCAGCCAGTTGTTCACGTCGTTCAGGGTGGAGAGCGGGAAGCTCGCAGGCCCCGTGGCCACCAGCGTCCCGTTCGTGTAGATGCGCGCCGTGTTGGCCGACGAACTGTAGGTCACCGCGAGATGCACCTCCTGGCCCACCGGGAATGATCCCGGCAGGTTGAACGTGGTGGAATCTCCCGCGTTGGGGCCATTGGCGATGAACCGGGCGAACCCGGCAGGAACCTTCGGCGTGAGGAACAGGAAGTCGAGCCCCGTCCCCTGCTGATCCTCCCCTTCGACACTGACCCCGAGATCAAAGAGCCGGCTCCAGACAGGCCCGCCGTTGTAGGTCACCCAGGTCTCGATGGTGGCGTTTCCAAGGCTGGAGACGATGCCGTTCGGGAGGTCGACGAAGCTGCTGACCCCGTCGAGGGTCACCGAGCCGCTGTCGATGATGGCAGCCCCGCCCGCGAGGATCGCCGATGCGCCCCCTTCGGAGTCGACGGCCTCCGTGGAGCCCGCCGCATCGTTGAAGCTGTAGCGATGCTTGAGGACCACGGTGTCATTTTTCACGGTGAGCGTGGCCGCCTTGCTCGTGACCGAGACCAGGGTACCCGCCACGATGTTCGACGCGACGCAGGAGTACTTGGCGCCGTCATCCGCTGTGCCTGCCAGGAAGGTCAGTTGCGGGCTCGTGGCACCGGGGATGGCCTTGCCATTGCGCAGCCATTGGAAGAATACGGGGGTTGACCCGTAGGCCTTGGCCGAGAAAGAGGCCGGGCTCGAGTCACCCGTGGTGACATCCGCCGGATCGGCCGCGATCGTGACAGCACTGTCGACGTTGTTGAGGAGGTCGGGGCCCGCGAGGAGATTGCCAATGACCTCACCCGGGGTGAGGACGTGGGAGTAGATGCGGATCTCGTCGTACTCCGCCTGTGCATCGCGGTCGCCGTTCCAGTTGGATCGGCCGAGCCAGACATTGACGTCGTTGATGTCACTCATCGCCGCCCCCACCTTCATGCCGGCAACCTGATGGTCATTCTCGTACGCGGTGATCTGACCCGTGGCCTCGGTCCACGTGACGACGAAGTGGACATCCTGACCGAAGGTCGAGGTGCCGTGATCGGCCGTGGCGCCGCCGCCTCCGCCGGCAGGATCCTCGTTCCGGAGCTCCAATCGATGAGAGTTCACGTCATCGCCGATCTGGAGGCTGTAGAAGAGGTAATCCAGCCCCGTTCCCCCCCCGCCCGCACCCGGCACCTCATCGCTGCTGCCGCTGGAGCCGAAGTCGAAGATGCGCGACCAGGTCTGCCCGCCGTTGTGGCGGTACCACCCTTCGATCGTGAATTCACCCGTACCACCGTTGTTGGTGCTGTTGATCGAGAGGAGCCCGTTGGGAAGATCCCCATAGGCGCCGGTGGAGGAGGGTCCGCCAAAGAGCCTCAGGCGGCTTCCGGTGTACTCCGAGCCGGTCCCCTGGACGATGCCATGGGCGCTGCCGATCGAGTCGGTGATCACCACGCCGCTCGCGTCCGGGGTCACCGGTTCGCTGAACGAGTAGCGATGGTTCGGGGCGACCGAAAGCCGGGTGGCCGCCACCGGAGGCGTGGGCGCAGGATCGATGAAGGCCCCCTTCTCGAAGTCGTAGTTGTTCTTCACCTGGTCGGGCGAGAGCACGTCGTCATGAATGCGGACACGGGCCAGGGTGAGCGAGCCCCTCAGCCCGCCGGTTGGGGTGACGCCGTCCGATTCCAGCTGCGTGGCCAGGTTGATCGAGGTGCCGGCGAACGTGTTGATCCGGCCGGAGCCGAGGTACTCGCTGTTGGCGTACTTGCCGTCGACATAGACCCGGGTTGTGGTGCCGTCAAACGTGTACACCAGGTGGTGCCACTTGTTGGGAACCGGGTTCCCACCATTGTTGTCCCATCCCATGTCGGGGCCGCCGAGGTTGTCCTCGCCCCCCCAATGCCCCATGGCGCCCCAACGAAAATCGGAGCCGTAGCCGAAGGAGACGTTCGTGCCGTCGGGACCGCCGCGGTGACCCCAGGAGACCATCGTCTCCTCGTTGGCGACGTCGGGGTTCAGTGCCCAAACCTCGATCGAGCGCGTGGGGTCCGCCCCTACCAGGCCATCCGGAGGAGGCAGGGTGGCGCCGCCGACCGAGTCCACAAGCTGCATAAAGTCATTCCCGTCGAAGCGGATCCCTTTGGTCCCCCCCTCCACTGCGATGATCGGAGTGGTGATGTCGACGGCCGCACCCCTGGCTTCGAAGAAGCCTCCCAGCGTCCCGGCGTTCGCAATCGACGGGATCGGCCCCTCGGTGAGTCCGGTGGCATCGATGTCGACGAACAGCTCGCCAGCGGTCTGGATCCCGGCCGTGGCCGTCGCCACGGAGATGAACCCGAGGCTGACCAGGGCTGCCGTGATCAACGGCAACCGAAGCCGGGCTGCGGGGTTGTGTGGATGTCTCTTCATACTCGTTACAGGATACGGATTTGTTGCTTGGGGTTTCGTAGAGTCCCATCCACCCACCCCTCCCGAAACGGGCCTCGGGGCGTAACCGCCGGCGCGTCATGAACTTTCAGGACACGCCGACGCCACATCCCGGAGACAAGTCGTCCACATGGGACGCCTTCGACGGAGCGAAATGAATAGGGAACACCGGGTTGCTAGCACGCTGGCAAGTTCGGGTCAACCAGGAAGACCCGCTTGCACGGCCCGGTCATTTCGGGGAGCATGATCCCATGTCCACATCTCCACACCCCATCCGGTCTGTGATTGTACTTGGGGGGGGAAGCGCCGGTTTCATGGCCGCGCTGACCCTGAAGCGAAAGCTCCCGGACCTGAGGGTGACCGTCTTGCGCAGCCCGGACATCGGGGTGATTGGCGTCGGGGAGGGGACGACGCCCGCCTTTTCGAAGCACTTCTTCGACTACCTGCGGCTCAAGCCGCAGCAGTTCTATGCGGAGGCGGAACCGACATGGAAACTCGGGATCCGGTTCCTCTGGGGGCCGGGGCGTGAGTTCTTCTACAGCTTCGCATTCGAATTTGAGAAGCGGCAGCCGGAGCTCTCCCGGAACAATGGGTTCTTTTTCAATCCGGAGCGTCCCGCATGCGGGCCCGTTTCGTGGTTCATGGCCCAGGAGAAGGCGTTTCCCCGAAAGCCGGATGGCTCCCCGCTGCTGCATGACCGGCACGCCTTTCACATCGAGAATGTGAAGCTGGTGGGATGGCTTGAGCGGCGGGCCCGGGACTTTGAGATTCAAGTGGTCGATGCGACCGTGCGGCCCGAGCTTGGCGAGGAGGGAGTGCGCGCCCTGGTGGCCGAGGATGGGACCCGTCACACGGCGGACCTGTACGTGGATGCGAGCGGGTTCCGGTCGGAGCTTCTGGGCAAGGGGCTCCAGGTCCCGTTCCGGAGCTATGCGGACTCCCTCTTCTGTGACCGTGCCGTGATCGGCGGGTGGAGCCGCGGCGAGGAGCCGATCCATCCGTACACGACGGCCGAGACGATGGACTCCGGGTGGTGCTGGCAGATCGAGCACGAGAACTGGATCAACCGGGGATACGTCTATTCCAGCGCCTGGATCAGCGACGAGGAGGCGCTCGCGGAGTTCCTCCGCAAGAACCCCAGGGTCTCGAACACCCCCCGGGTGGTCCGGTTCAGAGCCGGGCGGCACGAGCGGCTTTGGGTCGGGAACGTGGTTGGGATCGGGAATGCGGCCGGGTTTGTCGAACCCCTCGAGGCCACAGCCCTGCAGGTCATCTGCATCGAGGCCAGCACCCTGGCGGATTCCCTCGTCGACAGCCAGTGCATGCCGACCCCGACGCTGATCGAGCTCTATAACCGGTACAACGCGCAGGCCTGGGATGACATCCGGGACTTCCTGGCCATCCACTACAAGTTCAACACCCGGCTGGACACCCCATTCTGGCGGGCATGCCGCAACGAGACACGGCTCCATGATGCGGAGTTCCTGGTCGATTTCTACCGGGAGAACGGGCCCAGCGTGGTGGCGGGGGCCCAACTCCTCCATCCTTCCAACGCCTTTGGCATGGACGGCTACCTGGCGCTGCTTGCCGGCCAGCAGGTCCCCCACCAAAAGCCGCACCTCGCCTCCGCACCCGAGCAGAAGCTCTGGCGGGATCGCCAGTCGACGTGGGAGACCCAGGCCAGGCACGGGCTCTCGGTGAAAGAATGCCTCCAGGCGATCCGCAAACCGGGGTGGCGATGGAGCTGAGGGAATCGCATCGTCGCCGGAGGCCCACGCTCCCGGGGCTGCTCCTGGCCTTGGCGCTGGGCATCACCGGATGTCGGCCCGCCTCCCCTCCCCCGCCGGGGCTCGCGGGCGCGTCGGCGACACCCGGCGCGGCTGGATGGTTCGAGGACATCACCGAGGCCTCCGGCATCCGGTTCACCCACACCGCTGGCACCGATTACTTCATGCCCGAGCAGGTCGGCTCCGGCTCCGCGCTCTTCGACTACGACAACGATGGACGGCTTGACCTGCTTCTCCTGCAGTACACCGGACCGGCGGCGGCGAAAGCCGGCGGCCCCTCCACGGGGCATCGCCTCTACCACCAGGAACCCGACGGGACGTTCCGCGACGTGTCGGAAGGGTCGGGCCTCAACTTCCGGACACGGGGGATGGGGGTGGCTGCCGCGGACCTGAATAACGACGGGCTGATCGACCTCGTCATCACCGAGCACCTGGGATCCCGGGTCTATCAAAACATGGGGGGAGGGAAGTTCCAGGAGCTCGGTCGCGAGTCCGGGGTCGACAACCCGGTCTGGGCCACGGTGGTCAGCTTCCTGGACTACGATCGGGATGGGCGCCTGGACCTGGTCATCGGAAACTATGTCGACTATGACCCGACCCAGGCCTGCCTCGACTCGCGTGGGGAGCGGGATTTCTGCGGTCCCCAGGCCTATCCCTCCACCCCGGCCCGGCTCTGGCGCAACGTGACCTCAACGGCCGGGGCACCCATCCGCTTTGAGGATCAGACCGACAAGGGAGGGCTGCGGCGTGCGGGAGGCGCAGCCCTGGGTGTGATCTGCGCCGACTTCGACGGCGATGGGTGGCCTGACATCTTTTGCGCCGACGACGGGCGCCCGAACCGGCTCTTCATGAACCGCCATGACGGCACCTTCGTGGAGGAAGCGGTGCAACGGGGCCTGGCTTTCAACTCCATGGGGCAAAGCGCCGCCAATATGGGGGTTGCCTGGGGCGACTTCGATGGCGATGGGATGGAGGACCTCTTTGTGACCCACCTGAGTGATGAGTTTCACGGGCTCTGGCGACAAGGTCCGCGGGGCCTGTTCATGGACCAGCTTGCCGCCAGCGGGCTTCAATCCCAGGCATGGCGGGGAACCGGGTTCGGCACCGTCGCGGCGGACTTCGACCTCGACGGCGATCTCGACCTCGCCCTGGTCAACGGGCTGGTGCGTCATTCCCTGCCGGGCCAGACTCCCGTCATCCCGGGAACCGACCCATTCTGGCAGCGCTACGCCCAGCGACCCCAGCTCTTCGAGAACCAGGGAGGCGGGCGGTTTGCGGACGTGTCCCCCGCGAACCCTGAGTTCTGCGGCCGGGCGATGGTGGGGCGAAGCCTCTCGGTGGGGGACCTGAACAACGACGGCGTTCCCGACCTCGTGGCCAGCGGCATCGGGGGCCCCGTCCGGATCTACCGGGGACGGCCTCATCCGGGTCACCACTGGCTGAAACTCCGCCTGATCGAGCCCCGCCTCGGGGGGCGGGACGCCATCGGCGCCGAAGCCCGGGTGCTGGGAGCGGAGGGACGCGGGTGGTCGCGGCTGCTCCAGCCGGCCACCAGCTACCTCTCAAGCCACGACCCGGCGCTTCATTTCGGGCTGGGCCGGGTTGCCCAGGTGGAGGCGATCGATGTGCGGTGGGCCGATGGCACGGAGGAGCGGTTTCCGGGGGGACCGGCCGATCAGACGCGCACCCTCCGACACGGGGAGGGAACCCGTCCCCCGGCGAGGGCATCCCGATGATCCGGCCGGCACAAACCATCGACAAGCCCCGCCCGGGAGCCGGGGGGTGGCCTCTCCTTCTGCTGGTTTTGTGCGGCGCCGTCGGGTGCTTCGACGCCCCGCCCTCCGCGCCTCCGCTGCCCGGCACGGGACTCTCCGCGGAATGGACCAAGACCCTTGAATCGGCCCGCTCGGCCGTGCTGCGGGCACCAAAGTCGGCGGAGGCGTGGGGGGAGCTGGGACGCCAGTTCCAGGCGGCGGACATCCCGCAGTCGGCGGTGTTCTGCTACGGCGAGGCCGCGCGGCTCGCCCCGTCGGATCAACGTTGGTGGCACCTGCGGGGGAAGCTCCAGCTCCTCCCGGCCCCCGAGGCCGCCTTGGAGGACCTGCGTCGCGCGGTGGGAGCGGCCACCAACGCCTCCGCGGCGGAGATCTCACGCTTCACGCTCGCGCGGTCACTTCTGGAGATGGGTCGAGAGGACGGGGCGACGCACGAGCTCCTCTCCCTCCTCTCCCTCAACACCAACCACCCCGCAGCGCGGGTCGAGCTTGCCCGGATCGAGTTCGCCCACTCCCGGTGGGAGAGCGCGGAACGGCTCGTGGTTCCATGCGTGACGAACCCGTACACGGCCCGTCCCGCGGTGCTCCTGCTGTCGCAGATCCGACAGCGCCAGGGGAGGACGGAGGAAGCGGCACGGTTCTCCCGCGAAGCGTTGAGAATGTCCCGATCCTTCGACTGGCCCGACCCGATTCTCCTCCAGGTCACCCGGCTCAAGGGGAGGGCGACAGGACTCGAAGACCAGTCCAATGCCCTGCTGTCGCAGGGTCGACTTGCCGAGGCGGAGAAACTGATCAGCTCGCTCACCACCCAGTTTCCGGACGATCCCGCGGGGCCGCTGCTTCTCGGTCGGCTCCGTCTCCAGCAGCGTCGCTGCCAGGAGGCGGAGGCGGCGGTTCGGGAGCATCTCCAGCGATTGCCCGAGTCGCTCAACGGGCAGATGCAGCTGGCCCTGGCGCTTCTCTGCCAGGAGAGGTGGAATGACGCCATTCCCGTGCTCCGCCAGGCCCTGGTACTGAAACCCGACTTTGCCCAGGCCCACCACAACCTGGGAGTCGCAGCTGCCCGGAGCGGCGACGCCGAGACCGCGGTCGCGAGCTTCAAGGAAGCCCTCCGTTACACCCCGGGGGACCCCTCGGCCTGCGCCTTCCTTGGGGAACAGCTCCTGAAGCTGGGACGCCGGGAGGAGGCGTTGCAATGGGCGAACCGCGCCCTGGAGCTCAATCCGCAGCAACCACGCGCACTGGAGCTTCGCCGGACGCTCGGGCCCCGCTGATGGGTCGGGCACCCCGGACGCCCCGGGCTGGAGCCGGCGGGCAAGTCAGCTGGACGGGGGGATCTGCGTCTCGTAGGTCAAGGGGCGCAGCACCTTCCCCTCTCCCGTCTTCACCGCCCGGGTCGCCCCGTCGAACAGGAGGGTCAGGCTGAACCGGTCGGCCATCTCCGCCAGGCAGAGGATGGTGTGGGCCCGGATGGCGACATCGATGCTGCAGTTGGGCGTCCCGCCGCTTCGGATGCAGTCAAAGAAGTTCCGCTCGTGCCGTGACAGCTCACCCACCTTCGCCCCGGCACCATGGGTCTCGGGCTCGATTTCCTCGGTGAACGGGCGCTCCGGCTTGAGCTCGGCCTTGTCCTGGCTCTGGGAGAGGTAGATGGTCGACTTGCGACCACGGATGATCTCGGGCAACCCCTGCTCGTTGACGGTGCTCCCGGCGACGCAGAATGTCAGCCCGCTCGGCATCTCCGCCAGCAGATGGGTCGTGTCGTTGATCTCCCGGTCGGTCGAGACCTTGCGGGTTCCGGTGCAGGCCACACGTCGCGGGAACTCCTGGGCCCCGGTCGCCATGAGCAGCGGCATGAACGTGTGGGAGAGGAGGTTTCCCAGGATCCCGGAGTTGTAGGCGTAGTATTTGTGCCAGCTGAAATACTGCTCCGGCGCAAAGGAGACCTTGGGTGCCTTGCCCAGCCACCGGTTCCAGTCGAGGTTTCGCTCGGTCGCGTCGGGATCGACCGGGTAAGTCCACTCGCTGTTGCGGGGGTTGTTGCGGCAATACGAGCCCTGGGCCCAGACAAGCGGCCCGAGCTTCCCGTCGCGGATCCAGGCGGCGGCCTTGTGGTATTTCGGGTCTGAGCAGTATTGCGACCCGCACTGGAAGACCAGGCCGGTCCGCTTCACGGTGTCGTAGACTCGAAACCCCTCCTCCAGATAGCGGGCGAGCGGTTTCTCCCCGTAGACGTGCTTGCCGGCCTCGAGGGCGTCCACCGCCACGTCGGCATGCCAGTTGTCGACGGTCGCCACCACCACCGCATCCAGGTCCTTCCGCTCAAGAAGCTTCCGATGATCCCGGTAGGCGTCCGCCTCCCCCACCCCAGCGGCCTCGCGGGCCGCGGAGAGCCGCTTGTCATACAGGTCACACACCGCCCCCAGGGAGATGTTCGCGTCGGCCGCATACGACTTCATGCTCCGGATGTGGGCCGTCCCCTGCCCGCCCGTCCCGATGAACCCGACACGGATCCGTTCATTGGCCCCGATCACCCGGCCGGGAGAGGGAGCCTGGTTCTGGCCGTAGACCGGGGTCTTGAGCACCCCCGAAGCCGTGACCACGGCGGCAGCCGCGGCAGTCTGTCGCAGGAATTCCCGACGGGAACCCGTCAGGCCAGGGAGGGGGGAGGGGTCTGATTGCATGGTGTCTGGTTACCTCTGGACGAAGGACTTCGACCCAGCATTCAGCCCTTCCCTCACCCACCCCAACACCCTCCTGCGCCCGGTTCATCCCCACGGCCCGGCGCCGATAGAGTGGGGAGGGGGAAACTCCACCCTGGGAACGAAGGGTTGAAGAAACTTGGAAACTGAACTATCTCTTTTCGGACTCGCTTGCATCGCAAAGACGTATTTCGTGCCGATTCTGTTTCCCACCCAGCCCACCCGTTGTTTCGCCCCCCAAACCTGTTTCTGAAGTCCGTTCCTATGTTGCGCCTTCTCGTCACCTTCCGCCGCCACGCCGTTGCTACCTTCCTGGTGCTCGGGTGGATCCTCTCGAGCCCCCTGCTCCAGGCAGCCGACGGGGTTGCCATCTCGGAGTTCATGGCCAGCAACACCGCGGGGATCACCGACGAGGACAACGCGACCTCCGACTGGATCGAGCTGTTCAATGGCGGGGCCGCCGCCGTTGACCTTTCCGGGTGGCGCCTGACCGACGACGCCGCATCCCCCTCGAAATGGGTATTTCCCTCGGTCACCCTTCAGCCGAGCAGCTTCCTCCTGGTTTGGGCCTCGGGCAAGGATCGCCGGGTGGCGGGAGCCCCCCTGCATGCCAATTTCACCCTCAGCTCGGGCGGCGGATACCTCGCCTTGATCCGCCCGGACGGATCGGTGGCCACCTCGTTCGCCCCCTACCCTCCGCAGTACCACGACATCTCGTACGGGCCGGTGCAGGTCACCTCGGTCGACAAGTACATCGCCACCAATTCGACGATGAAGGTTTATGTCCCCTCCAACAACAGTCTCGGGCTGACGTGGTCGGCACCGGCCTTTGTCGACACGGCGTGGCTCTCCGGGACCAACGGCGCTGGGTACGAGCAGTCGGTCCCCGGGTTTGCCGTGCGGAACTTTCGGTCGACCTCCCTTGTTGGCAGCCTGGACACCGCCGAGGCGGTGATCGC
This sequence comes from Verrucomicrobiales bacterium, assembly GCA_003452185.1. Lineage (GTDB taxonomy): Bacteria > Verrucomicrobiota > Verrucomicrobiia > Limisphaerales > UBA11320 > UBA11320. Next base: position 17,525 of record DMJJ01000243.1, read on the forward strand.
CACCCCGGCGCTGCAGCTGGCCGCCTATACGGAGAACGCCCCGGTCATCAACTACCTGAATAGCGGGAGCAGCGCCAACTACGGGGGAGACGCCCCGTTTCCAGGTCTCCCGATGACCACCGATTTCGACAACTTCGCGACGGAGGCAACCGCCACAGTCACGATTCCGTCGCCCGGCAACTGGACCTTCGGAGTCAACAGCGACGACGGGTTCCGCCTTGTGGTGGGAAGTTTCACCAACTCGTATCCCAGCCCGCGCGGCCCGGGGGACACCCTCGCCACGTTCTCCTTTCCCACAGCGGGGGACTACCCGCTCCGTCTCGTGTTTTACGAGCAGGGAGGCGGCTCGGAAGTGGAGTTGTTCGCAGCCCAGGGGAGTTTCGCCTCCTGGAATGCCGTGAACTTTCACCTTGTGGGAGACACCGGGAGCGGGGGGCTGGCCGTCCGCTCCGCCCCCATCGGCACCACGATCGGGTATCGTCCCCTGATCAAGACCGACCTTATGGGCCAGATGTACGGCAAGTCGCCCGACGCCTACCTCCGGTACCGGTTCACCGTCCCCGTGCCGTCGGCCCTGAAGACCCTCACCCTCCAGGCCAAGTATGACGATGGGTTCGTCGCCTACCTGAACGGGACCTTTATCGGGAGCCGGCTCGCCCCGCCGATCCCGGCTTATAACAGCGTCGCGACCCTGGAACACCCCGACGACCAGGCCGTGGTGTATGAGCCCATGGACCTCACCCCGAATCTCGGGCTTCTGACAACGGGGGTGAACGTCCTCGCAATCCAGGCGTTGAACCGCGCCGCCAACAACGATGACTTCCTCTTCTTGGCCGAGCTTTCCGAGTTCAAGACCACGCTCCTGACCAACAACTTTTTTGGAACCCCGACGCCGGGCGACTTCAATTCCACGAACATCTTCAACCAGGTTGGCGACACCCAGTTCAGCATGGATCGCGGGTTCTATGAGACCAACATCACCGTCGCGATCACCTGCGCCACGCCCGGCGCGGCCATCCGCTACACCCTGGATGGCACCGTGCCGACCGCCACCAGCGGCACCCCCTACACCACGCCGATCCTGATCACCCAGACCACGACCCTGCGGGCCGCCGCGTTCAAGCCCGGCCTGACCCCCTCGAACGTTGACACCCATACCTATATCTACGTCAACGATGTCGTCACGCAGTCCCCCACCGGGCTCGCTCCGGGTCCCAACTGGCCGGCGCCCCGGACGACGGGGGGGCAGATCTACGACTACGGGATGGATCCGGACATCGTGAACACCTCGCCTTGGAAGGAGGAAATCAAACAGGACCTCAAGAGTCTGCCGACGTTTTCAATCGTGATGAACCTGAACGATCTCTTTGATCCGACGACCGGCATCTATGCGAACCCATCCGGTGACACCATTGACTGGGAACGGCCCTGCTCGCTCGAGTTGATCCAACCGGACGGGACGAAGGGTTTCCACGAGAACTGCGGGATCCGGGTGCGCGGCGGTTACAGCCGGAGCACCGACAACCCGAAGCACGCCTTCCGCTTCTTCTTCCGTCAGGAATACGGAGTCACGCGACTCAACTTCCCCCTTTTTGGGAAGGACGGGGCCTCGAGCTTTGACAAGTTTGACCTCCGGACCACGCAGAACTACAGCTGGGCCTTTGGCGGCGACCCGTCGAGCATCTTCCTCCGCGATCAATTCAGCCGCGACACCCAGCTGGCGATGGGGCAACTCGGGGAACGGGGCTCCTGGTTTCATCTCTACATCAACGGGGTCTACTGGGGGCTGTACAACACCGACGAGCGGGCTGAGGCCTCCTTTGGACAAAGCTATCTGGGGGGGCTCGACACCGACTACGACACCATCAAGGTCGGCCCGGACCAGGGCTACACCATCTACGCAACGGACGGCACCCTCGACGCGTGGCAGCGTCTCTGGCAGGCCGCGGTGGATGGCTTCTCCACGGACGCCGCCTATTACAAGATCCAGGGTTTGAACCCCGACGGCACCCCGAACCCGGCCTATGAGACCCTGCTGGATGTCGACAACCTGATCGACTACATGCTCGTGATCATCTGGGGGGGAAATCTGGACGCCCCGATTTCGAACTTCCTCGGCAATGGCTCTCCCAACAACTGGTTCGGCATTCGGGACCGGACAGGGGCCCATGGAGGGTTCCGGTTCATCAGCCACGATGCCGAGCACACCCTGCTCAATGTGAACGAGGATCGCTCCGGTCCCTTCGCCGCCGGAGATCCGCTTCAAGGGAGCGACTTCTCGAAAAGCAACCCCCAGTACCTCTACACACGCCTCTGGGCGAACGCGGAGTTTCGGATGCTCTGTGCCGATCACATCCAGCGGCACTTCTTCAATGGCGGCGCCCTGACCGCCAGCAATGCCCAGGCGCGGCTCGACGCCCGGACGAACCAGATTTTCCGGGCCCTGGTCCCGGAGTCCGCGCGGTGGGGGGATGCCAAACGCGGGACCGGTGCCCCGATCACCCGCAATGACTGGCAGCTCGCCTACGACAGCGTCCGCAACAGCTACATTCCCGCCCGTGGAGCAATCGTCCTTGGCCAGCTCAGGGCCGATGGTCTCTTCCCCACGCTCCTGGCCCCAAACCTCTCCCAATACGGAGGATTCGTCCCGTTCGGGTATTCGCTGACCCTGGCCAACCCGAACGCCACGGGGACCCTCTACTACACCCTGGATGGAAGCGACCCACGCCTACGGGGGGGCGGCATCAACCCGGGCTCCCTCGTCTACAGCGCGCCGATCGTGCTCAACACCGCGCGAACCGTGCGCGCCCGCGTGAAGGATGGCGGGACCTGGAGCCCGATCGTGGAAACGACCTTCTACCCGCTGCAGGACTTCGCCGGGCTGGCCATCACCGAAATCAATTACAACCCCCCCGGGGCGGGAGCCGTGCTCGGGGATTCGTTTGAGTTTGTGGAGCTCAAAAACACAACGGCCAATGCCATCGACCTGAGCGGGCTGAGCTTCACCGCGGGGATCACCTACGCCTTCCCCAACGGCACCGTGCTTGGGGCCGGGAAGTTCTTCCTCCTGGTGAAGGATCCGACGGTGTTCGCCACCCGATACCCCGGCGTTGCGGTGAACGGGACCTTCACCGGCAAACTCGACAACGGGGGGGAAACGCTCCGTATCGACCACGCCCTCGGGGGGACCGTGCTCGCCGTAAGCTACCTCGATCACACCCCCTGGCCCGTCGCCCCCGACGGCTACGGGTTCACGTTGGTGCCCAGGAATCCCAATCCCCCGGGCAACTCGGACGATGGGGCCACGTGGCGGGCCAGCAAGCAGGTGTATGGCAGCCCGGGGGCCGACGATCCCACCCCCACCCTTCCCGAGGTGGTGGTGAACGAGATTCTGGCCCACACCGACCTCCCGGAGGTCGACAGCATCGAGCTCTACAACCCGACCGCCGCGACCGCCGACATCGGGGGCTGGCTCCTCTCGGACGACGTCGCGTACCTGCCCAAGTTCCGAATTCCCCCCGGGACCCTCATCCCGGCGGGAGGCTACAAAACATTCACCGAGGCCGATTTCAACAAGGACCCGCTCTCGACAAACAGCTTTCGCCTCAGCTCCGTGGGGGATGAAGTGTATCTGGCGTCGGCCGACGCCGCCACCAACCTCACCGGCTACAGCCACGGGGTGGCATTTGGCGCCGTCCCCAACGGGGTGAGCATTGGCCGGTATATCAACAGCCAGGGGGAGGAGCATTTTCCCCTTCAGATCTCGAAGACCTTCGGGGCTGTGAACTCCGGACCCCGCATCGGCCCGGTGGTGATCAACGAGATCCAGTATCACCCGACCGCCGGGTTTGACGAGTTTGTGGAGCTCCACAACATCGCCTCCACCAACGTGCCGCTCTACGACCCGGCCGCTGCCACCAACACCTGGAAGCTCGGCGGCCTTGGCTACACGCTGCCCCAGGGGGTCACGATTCCGGCAGGCGGCTTCCTGATCCTCTCCCCGATCGATCCTGCTGCCTTCCGCACAAAGTACTCGGTCCCGGCGGCAGCGCAGATCGTCGGCCCGTACGCCGGCACCCTGCAGGACAGCGGTGAGCGGATCGAGCTCCAGCGGCCCGACACCCCCAACACCAACATGATCCCGTACATCGTGGTGGATGCCGTCCGTTACAATGACAAGGCCCCCTGGCCTGTCGTGGCGGACGGGAGCGGCCCGTCGCTCCAGCGGCTCATCGCGAGCGCGTACGGGGATGACCCGACCAACTGGTTCGCCTCGGGCATCACGCCCGGCAAGGCGAACGCACCGAACCAGCCGCCGACCGTCACCCTCACCTCGCCGGTCGATGGGCTGACCCTGACCCCTCCCGCCACAGTGACCCTCACCGCCGCAGCGGCCGACTCGGACGGGGGAGTGACCAAGGTTGAATTCTATGCCGACGGGGTTCTGCTGGGCGAGGACACCACCTCCCCCTACTCCTTCACCTGGGCCAACATCCCCTCAGGCACCCACACCCTCACGGCGCGCGCCTACGACACCGCGTTCGCCATAGGGATTTCCTCCCCCGTCACCCTCGTCGTCTACACCCCGACGACGACCACCTTCCTCCCCAAGGGATCCGTCTGGAAGTATCTCGACACCGGTGTGGACCCCGGCGCCTCCTGGACGCTCCCCGCGTTCAACGACGCCGCCTGGGCCAGCGGTCCGGCCCAGCTCGGGTACGGGGATGGCGACGAGGCGACAACCGTCGGCTTCGGCCCCAATGCCGCCTCGAAATACATCACCACCTGGTTCCGCCGGTCGATCACCGTCGCCAACTCCAGCCGTCTCCTCTCCGCCACGGTCTCCCTGCTGCGCGACGACGGCGGGGTGGTCTATCTCAACGGCGTGGAGATCTTCCGGAGCAACATGCCCGACGGCCTGATCACGGCCGCCACGCCCGCCGTCCTGGTGATCGGGGGCGCGGATGAAACCACGGTCTTCTACTCCACCAACATCCCTCCCGCCCTCCTGCACGACGGAGTGAACCAGCTCGCAGTGGAGATTCACCAGCAGAACGCGGGGAGCAGCGACATCAGCTTCGACCTGGAGCTCACGGGCACCCTGGCCCCGAACTCTCCGATCGTGCAACTGACCAGCCCGTCGGCCAACGCCACCTTCGCGGCCCCCGCGACAATCCCCCTGGCTGCGACGGCGACCGACCCGGAGAACGGGATCGCCCGGGTCCGGTTTTTCGCGGGAGCCACCCTTGTCGGCCAGGATACCACCGCCCCGTACGCCGTCGACTGGAGCGCGGTCCCCCCGGGCAGCTACTCCCTCACCGCGGTCGCGTACAACACCCTGGGGCTTTCCACCACTTCAAGCCCCGTCAGCGTCGTCGTCCAGGCGAACCTCGCCCCCTCCGTCTCGGTCACCTCGCCAGCCGGCAACGCCACGCCGCTTCAGCCCGCCACCCTCCTGATCACGGCCGACGCCGCGGATCCCGACGGCACCCTGGCCAGGGTCGAGTTCTATGCCGACGCCCAGCTTCTCGGGAGCGACCTGGCATTTCCGTATCAGGTCACCTGGAACTCCCCACCCCTCGGGGCGCATACCCTTCGGGCCGTGGCGACTGACACCCTGGGGCTGAGCACCACGTCGGCCCCGGTGGCGATCGTCATCCGGACCAACCATCCCCCGACGGTCTCCCTGACCGGCCCGGCGAACAACAGCACGAACGCGCAGCCACCCACCCTCCTGATCACCGCCGACGCGGTGGACGCCGATGGGAACCTCGGCAGCGTGGCGTTCCTGGCCGATGGTCTGCTGCTGGGCGAGGATCCGGCGGCGCCGTTCCAGTTCTCCTGGGCGAACCCGGCGGTTGGAACCCACATCCTCCGCGCCGTCGCAACCGACACCCTCGGCCTGAGCGTCACCTCCGCCCCGGTGGCCATCACCCTCACGCTCGCCGACACCGACGGCGATGGCATGCCCGACGTCTGGGAGGATCAATACAAGCTGAACAAGAATTCCCCGCTCGACGCCGCCCAGGACGCGGATGGGGACGGGATGACAAACCTCCAGGAATACCTCGCCGGAACCAACCCTCGGGACCCCCTGAGCCTCTTGAAGCTCAGTGCGGTGCTTAACGCCAGAGGGTCCCTGACGCTTCAGTTCCGGACCGCCCCCGACCACAGCTACACCGTGCAGTATGCCGACAAGGTCTCCCCGGCCACCTGGATCAAGCTCGGGGATGTCCCCGCCAGCGCCAGTGCCACGACAGCCACGGTGATCGACCCGGCCCCGGGGAATGGGCGCTACTACCGCGTTCTGACGCCCGCGGTGCCTTAGTCAGAGTTCCGCGACCATCGCCAGACAAGAAACTCGCCTGTTGCCGGGGTGACCTTGAAGAGGTCCCCCGGCGGGAGCCCCTCGATCCAGAAGATCCTTCCCTGACCGCATTCCGCCACCAGGAGGCGGCGTCGATCTGGGGCCGGCACTTTGCGGTTTACGAACAGATCCTGCACCTTGGCAGGACGCGACATCCCCAAGGGCTGGAACCGATCCCCCGGTCTCCAATGCCGGAGCACGATCGAAGTCCCCACCCGGGCGGCGTCAAAGACTTCCACCCCCGGCTTGGCCTGGCGCACGAACCGTGAGGAGACGTCTCCGCGACGCGACCACCTGACGCGGGCTCCCCCGTGCTTCGCGCCCCCCCGGGCGGCGGTCATCTCGAGGGCCAAGGCTTCCCCGAGGAACTCCCCGCGCCCCGGCTTCGGCAGCACCTGGATCCGCCCGCCCACCTCCCGCAACACCACCCTCCCCCCCTCCAGGGTGACGGGTCGCCCGGGACGCAGCCGCATCGCCTCAACCCCCGCGAATCCAGCCGGGAGCCCGAGCCGATGCAACTGCTGGAGCAGGACCTGCCGTTGCACGGCGAGCGGGAGCCGCGAGAATCGAAGGCGTGGCGTCCGCCCCTGAAGCCAGCTCGAGGCCACCGAGGCCACGTACTCCGCCTCGGCCCGGACGAGCTCAACACTCCGAAGGACGCCTCCCCGGACCTCCGGTCCGAGCTCCCGGAGCAGGACGGGAATCACCCGGAGGCGAAGCCGGTTCCGAAGCGGGTCCAGGGAGCGGTTCGATCGATCCTCCCGGTGGCGCAGGCGGCGGGCCCCGGCCCACTCCTCGATCTGGCTCCTCGAGACCTGCAGCAGCGGCCGGATGATCCGGAGCGGGGCATGCCGCGGGAAGGGCCCCGCGGGCCGCATTCCCCCCAGCCCTTCGCCACCCGCACCCCGGGAGGCGCGCAGCAGAAAAAGCTCCACCTGGTCGTCGGCGTGGTGGGCGGTCGCGACCCGTTTGCAATTCGCGGCCACCGCCGCCCGGGCGAGGAACGCCAGCCGGAGTTCCCTCGCCGCCATCTCGATCGAGAGGCCTCCCGCCCGGGCATGGGCGGCCACGTCGCCGCGACCAAGCTGGATCCGCAGCCCGAGGCGGGTGGCGAGCCGGGCTACGAAACGCTCATCCCCGTCGCTCTCCCCGCCGCGAAGCCCGTGGTTGAAGTGGGCCACCACCAGGGTCCATTCATGAAGGGGAGCCAGGGTGTGAAGGGCGTGCAGCAGGGTCACCGAATCGATCCCCCCCGACACCGCCACCAGCACCCGGGCCCGGGGCGGGATCTGTCGCGCCTCGACAATCGCACGCTCGACCGCCTGGCAGAACGGGTCCACGGGGAAAAGCTAAGGAGCCCCCCCCGGAGCGCGCAACCCTGGCGTGATGCGCTCGATCACCACCTGCTCGGCGGACATCGCGCGGTTGCGCTCCACCCGCGTGAACAGCCCGCGCCAAAACCCGAGCCCGTAGCCGATGTGGGTCAGCACCACCAAGGGGAGGGAGAGGAGGGCTCGCACCAGGCCGTGATCGCGGGCCGAGAGTATCCCCTGCCCCAGGAGGGCGACGAGGTAAAGGCCGAGCAGGCCCATCCCAAGCGGGCCGAGCACGGGAAGCAGGGCCAGGTAGAGGCAGAAGAGGGGGGGGACGAGGTTCGCGGCGGAGCCCGCCGTGGGGTGAAGCCGGAACTGCTCCGCCCGCCCCCGGCCATAGGTGAACACCATGCGCGCAAAGGCCCGAAGCCCCGGGCGGGGCCGGCGCTGGACCGACATCCCGGGATCGTAGAGGAGGTGGGCCCCGCGCGCCACCAGGGCATCCATGAGGGCATTCTCCTCGTTGGGATAGAGCATCTCGTCGAACCCGCCCGCCTCCAGCACCGCGGCGCGATCCGCCACCAGGTTGCACAGGATCAGCTCCTTCTCCCCGGACCGGCGGGCCTCTCCCACCCCCCAGTAACGGGCCCGGCTTGCCCCGAACGCGAGCCAGGAGCTGAGCACCACGGCAAAGACCTGCTCCAGGGCCGGGGCATCCGGAGGACAGAGGTTGGGGCCGCCGACCATCTTCACCCCCGGGAGGCTGAACTGCGGGAGGACGCGGCGGAGGTTCCCCGGCTCGGGGCGGGCGTCGTCGTCGAGAAAGTAAACAATCGATCCTTTCGCCTGACGAAGGGCGACGTTCCGCTGGATGGCCGGCTGCCGGCCCCGGGCGACCAGGATCTCGAGCAGCTCCGCCGGGTGGTCCAGCCCCCGGGCCGCCTCCACCGCAGGGATTTCCCCCTGACCCGGACGGGTCGGGATGATCACGGTGACAAACGGGGGGCGGTCGCTCACGGGACGTCAGGCCTTCTTGAGCTTCGGTCCCGAGGGGGTGTCCTCGATCACCCAACCCGCCGCCTTGATCTGGTCGCGGAGGGCGTCCGAACGCTTGAAATCCTTCGCCTTGCGGGCCGCCTGCCGGTCGGCCAGCAGGGCGACCAGCTCCGGTGGAGCCTCGGTGCCCCCGCCCCCGCCCAGTCCCAGGACCGAGTCGATCCGGCCCCAGGCGGCCAGGGCTGCACCGGCCTTGGCCGGGGTGAGGGTGCCTTCGGCGAGCTGTCGGTTCAGCTCCTTGACCCATCCAAACACCACGCCCCACGCCGCCGCGATATTCAGGTCGTCGTCCAGGGCCTCGATGAACTCCCGCACCACCCCCTCCTCGGGCTCCCCGGCATTTCCCGCCGCCAGGTCCCGAAGTTTCCCGAGGCACTCGTCGAGCCGTGCCAGGGAGGCGCGCGCTGACTGAAGCCCCTCGGTCGAGAAGTTGAAGGTCTCCCGGTAATGGGAGCTGAGGAGCACCCGCCGGATCTCCCGGCCGCTCCACCCCTTACCCAGAAGGTCCCGCAGGGTGAAGAAGTTCCCGAGCGACTTGCTCATCTTCTTGCCCTCCACGAGCAGGTGGGCCCCGTGCATCCAGTGCTTCACGAACCGTTTGCCGGGGGCCTGCACCCCCGCCCCCTCGCTCTGGGCGATTTCATCCTCGTGGTGCGGGAAGACCAGGTCCTCCCCCCCCAGGTGCAGGTCGAAGCTCGGCCCCAGGAGCCGGATGCTCATCGCGCTGCACTCGATGTGCCACCCGGGACGCCCCTCCCCCCAGGGGCTCGGCCAGAAGACCGCTCCATCCTCCGGGACCCGCCGCTTCCAGAGGGCAAAGTCGGCCACGGCCTCCTTCGCGTATTCATCCTCCTTCACCCGCTCCCCCACCCGCATCTCATCGAAGTTGAGGTTGACCAGCTGCCCATAGCAGCACCCGGCCCCACGGTATTTCGAGATGCTGAAGTACACCGAGCCGTCCCCGGCCACGTAGGCGAGCCCGCGCGCCAGAAGCTTTCCGATCAGGTCGATGATTCCCTCGATGTGCTCGGTGGCGCGGGGGAGATGGGTCGGGCGGCGGCAGAACAGCAGGTCGAGGTCCTCGAGGAACGCCTGCTCATACTTCCCGGTGTATTCCCGCAGGGAGAGCCCGGTCTGCCGGACCCGGGCGATGATCTTGTCCTCCACATCCGTGATGTTCATCACGTGCGTGACGGCATAGCCACGGAAGTCGAGGTACCGGCGGACCAGATCGGCGAAGACGAAGGTCCGGAAGTTCCCGATGTGACCGTAGTCGTACACCGTGGGCCCGCAGCAGTACATGCCGACCGCCCTGCCGGCGGGATCCAGCGGAATGAAGTCCTCGACCGACCGGGAGAGAGTGTTGAAGAGACGCAGCGCCATGATGTTTTCGAAGGCCGAAGCCTAGGTCGGCAGCCCGGAAAGCCAAGCAAACAAACAACCACCGGCCCGGGGGGATGCCGTTGGCCGAGGGTGAGGCAGGAGGATGGGGCCCCCGGGCGCTTACCCCGGTCAGAGGCCGGCGGCGGTGCGGGCCCTTGCCAGGACCTTTTCCGCGACCGTCCGCGCCCGCGCCGCCCCGTCGCGCAACACCCCCTCGACATGGTCGAGGTTGGAGGCGAGCTCGGCGCGCCGGGCCCGTGCCGCGGCGAAATAGTTCCAGTAATGCTCGAACAGCCCCTTCTTGAGATCCCCGTACCCGAGTCCCCCGGCGCGGAGACGCTCCTCGTAATCCTTTGCCACCGGGGCCGGGGCCACGAGGCGGAGCATCTGGATCGCAACGTTCTTCTCGGCGTCGGGCTTCGGTTCCTGGGGCGTCCGGCTGTCCATCACGATCCCCATGATCTTCTTTCGAACCCCCTTCTCGTCCCCGAAAATCTCCACCGTGTTGCCATAGCTCTTGCTCATCTTCTGCCCGTCCGTCCCCGGCACAACCGCCACCTCCTCGCGGATCTGGGGCTCGGGGAGGATGAAGGTCTGGCCGTACGTCTCGTTGAACTTGATCGCGATGTCCCGGGTGACCTCGACGTGCTGCTTCTGGTCGCGTCCCACCGGCACGATGTTCGAATCAAACAGGAGGATGTCCGCAGCCATGAGCACGGGGTAGGCGAAGAGCCCGTGGTTGGGGGAGATGCCGCGCGCGACCTTGTCCTTGTAGCTGTGGCAGCGCTCGAGGAGGCCCATCGGCGTCAGCGTGGTCAGGATCCAGGCCAGCTCGGTCACCTCGGGACGATCCGACTGGCGCCAGAAGATGGCACGCGCGGGGTCGAGCCCGCAGGCCAGGAAATCGAGCGCCACATCGAGCGTGTTCCGGCGCCGCTGCGCCGGGTCGAAGAGCGAGGTCATCGAGTGGTAGTCGGCAATGAAGTAGAAGGCCTCCCCCTTCTCCTGGAGCTCGATGGCCGGGAGCATCATCCCGAAATAGTTCCCGAGGTGCAGGGCCCCGGAAGGCTGGATGCCAGAAAGAATTCGCATGCGGCCCGAAAACTACCACCCGCCACCCCCCCCGCCCAACAAGAAACATCCACGCCGGCCGGATCCGCTCTGCCCCCCCCCCCCCCGCGGGGGGAGGGGGACGTCGGCCACGGGAGCCGCCGGACCCCTCTTTCCCCATTGCCCCCGGCCGCCACGTTTTCTAACGTCTCCAGCCAATGAGCACGACGTTCCTGTTGCGCCGCAATCCGACGCAGCTCGGCTACCGCATGCCGGCCGAGTGGGAGCCCCATGCCTCGACATGGCTCACCTGGCCGCGGCCCGATGGCATCAGCTTCCCGGACCGCTACGACACCGTGCCACCGGTGTACGCGGAGCTCATCCGCCACCTCGTGACGGTCGAGGAGGTCAACATCAACGTCTTCAGCCCGGAGCTCGAGGAATTCATCCGCAAGGTGCTCCGGGAACACAAGGTCCCCACCGAGCGCGTCCGCTTCCACCCCTTCCCGGCATACGAGCCGTGGTGCCGGGACCACGGGCCGATCTTCCTGGTCCGGGAACGGGAGGGCCAGCGGGAGCGGGCGGTCGTCGACTGGGGCTACAACGCCTGGGGTGGCAAGTACCCGCCCTATGACCTGGACGATGCCATCCCTCAACGCGTGGCCGAACTGCGGAAGCTTCCCCTCTTCTCCCCCGCGATGATCCTCGAGGGGGGATCGATCGAGGTGAACGGCACCGGCACCCTGATGACGACCGAGGCCTGCCTGCTCAACCCGAACCGAAACCCCAAGCTCTCGCAGTCCGAGATCTCCCAGTTCCTGAAGGACTTCCTCGGCATCAGCAAGATCCTCTGGCTCGGCGAAGGAATCGTGGGGGATGACACCGACGGGCATATCGACGACCTGGCCCGGTTTGTCAGCCCGCAGACCATTGTCACCGTGGTGGAGGAGGACATCGAGGATGCCAACTACACCCTGCTCCAGGAGAATTACAACCGGCTTCGGAAGGCCTCCGACCACGACGGCCATGTGTTCAACGTGGTGAAGCTCCCGACCCCCGGGATGGTGGAGTACCAGGGGCAGCGACTGCCGGCGAGCTACGCCAATTTCTACATCGCCAACGGCCTGGTGCTGGTCCCGACCTTCCGCCACCGGAATGACGCCGTCGCGATCGAGATCCTGCAGCGGGAGTTCCCCGATCGACGGGTGGTGGGGGTCGACTCCTCGGAGCTGATCTGGGGGCTCGGATCATTTCACTGCATCACCCAGCAGGAGCCCGCCCCCTGACCCCCGCCATGCGCTTCGGCCGCCCGGACATTCTGCTCGCCTCCCTCGGGATCCTCCCGCTCCTCGGGCTGTTCCTCTGGTGGACCTGGCGGGAGCGGCAGCGCCTGATCACCCAGTTCGTGCAATCCCGTCTCCTCGCCGTGCTCACGGTCGGGGTGTCCCGTCGTCGCCAGAAGGCGCGACTCTGGCTCCTGGTCCTCGGGGTGGCCGCCACGCTGGTCGCCCTCAGCCGTCCGCAGTGGGGTTTCGGCTACCAGGAGGTGAAACAGCGGGGCCTCGACATCGTGGTCGCGATCGACACCTCGAAGAGCATGCTGGCCGAGGATGTCGCCCCGAACCGCCTGGCCCGGGCGAAGCTCGCGGCGCTCGATCTGCGCCGCCTCTCGCGCAGCGACCGGGTGGGGTTGATCGCCTTTGCGGGATCGGCCTTCCTCCAGATGCCGATGTCGGTCGATGAGGACGTCTTCCGCCAGCACCTCGACTCCCTCGACACCTCCACCCTCCCGCAGGGGGGGACAGCCATCGCGGAGGCGATCCAGACCGCCCGCAACACCTTCAAGGCCGGGAGCGGCGACAACCACCGGGCGCTGGTGATCTTCACCGACGGGGAGGACCACGACCCCTCCGCCCTGGAGGCGGCGACCGCCGCCGCGAAGGACGGGCTTCACATTTTCACCATCGGCATCGGGACGCCGGACGGGGAACTCCTCCGGGTGCACGATGCCAAGGGGAGAACCGACTTCATCAAGGACGAGGAGGGGAACGTCGTGAAGTCCCGGCTCAACGAGAGCCTCCTCCAGGATGTCGCCCGCGCCGGCGGGGGCTTCTACCTTCGGCTGGCCGCCACCGGCACGATGGAGACCCTTCACGAGCGGGGGATCTCCCCCCTTCCGAAGATCGAGTTTCAGTCGGCCCGGATGCGGCAGTACTTCGAGCGGTTCCAATGGTTCCTCGGGCTCGCCCTGCTGCTCGTCATCGCGGAGCTGTTCCTTCCCGACCGCAACCCCCCGGTGAAGGCCCCCACCCCTCCCGCAGGCCCGCTGGATCGAAGGCACCCCTCGGTGGCCGCGGCCCTCTGGATCCCCTTCCTCGGCCTCGGCCTGGCACACCTCGTTTCGATCCCCGCGGTCGCATCCCCCTCCAGCGCCCGTCGCGACTACGACAGCGGCAAGTTCAAGACCGCCCTCAGCGAGTACGAGCGACTGCTGGAGAAAGCCCCCTCCGACTCCCCCCTCCACTACAACGCGGGCGCCGCCGCCTACCAGGCGGGGAAGTTTGAGGCGGCGACCGAGCATTTCAGCGCCGCGCTGGCCACCCCCGATCTCAAGCTCCAGGAGAAAGCCTACTACAACCGGGGCAACAGCCGGTTTCGCGCCGGGCAGGAGGCGGGTGAGCCCCCCAAGACCGAGGCGCTCTGGAAGCAGGCGATCAGCGACTACGAGACCGCCCTCAAGCTCGACCCCAATGACAAGGAGGCCGGGGAGAATCTCGATGTGGTGAAGCGGAGGCTTGAGGAGCTCCAGAAGCAACAGCAGCAGCAGCAAAAGCAGGAGGGGCAGGACAAGAAGGATCAAAAGGATCAGGAGAAGAACAAGGACCAGGAGAAGAAGGACCAGGACCCCCAGAAGAAGGACTCCGATCAGGGGGGGGAGAAAAAGGACCCGGAGAAACAGGATTCGCAGAAGGATTCCAAGCAGGACTCCGAGTCCCAGAAGAAGAAGGAGTCGCAGGATCAGGAACAGAAGCAAGGGGACCCGAAGCAGCAGGAGAAGAAGGATTCACAGGAGGGGCAGTCCGACTCCGGCCAGGAGAAAAAGGATGGGGAGAAAAAGCCCTCGGCACAAGCCACTCCGAAGGAATCCAAGGGGGACCCCAAGGAGGGTGGGGAGCCCGCCGGCTCCATGCAGCCGATGCAGATGACCCGCCAGCAGGCGATCCAGCTCCTTGAGGCGCTCC
>DMJJ01000251.1 GCA_003452185.1 Verrucomicrobiales bacterium
CCGAGGAGGCGCTCCCGTTTCCAGGGGTCGATGCGGCCGGAGCCGTTGTTGGCTTCGTCGCTGGCGACCGCGATCGCTAGTCCTCCAACCTGCTTGGTATTCTGGATCTCGACGTACCCGTCCCCGAAGGCGAGGAGCTGGCTTCCCGGGATCTTGTGCTCGGCCAGGATCCGGTCGATGATCATCGCCTTGGAGAAGCTCTTGTAGTCGTCCTTGGCCCCGTAGATGTGGGGGCCGAAGAACTCCGTCACCTTGAGGAGTTCGGCCTCCTGCTTCACGAACATCTCATCCGTGCCGCTCGCGAGGTAGAGGGTAAGGCCGCGGGCCCGCAGGGACTCGAGGAGCTGGCGGGAGCCGTGGACCAGTAGGTCATCCGGCTTCCGCTTCCCGGAGCGGAGCCCCTCGAGGCGCCCGGCGATCCGCTCGTTCAGGCGGCGGAGGTACTCGTGCTTGTACCAGAGCGGTTCCTGGGGAGTGGCCCCCCGCTCCTTGACCCGGTCAGCGAACTGCATCATCTGGTAGATCGTCTGCTTCCCGTTGAGGCGCAGGATGTCATCGGTCAGGAGCTGGCGGAGTGCCGCCTCCGACTCCCCCGCGCGGCGGGGGATCATCTCCAGGAACATCGGGACCATGACATCGGGCCAGCCCTCCCGGATCACCGAGAGGGTGCCATCGAAGTCGAAGAGGACATGGGTGATCCCGGGTCGGGGTGTGAATCCCGGGGTGTACTCAATCCCGGCAGGGGCTGTGGAATGGGTCTGCATTAAAGGGGGGAGTAAACCGGGGCCGACGTGAAAATGCAATGGATCTAAAGTTCTCGGACCTTGACGCAACCGGTTCTCCCGGTAGGCTGCCCGCCGCCATTGAGATGGCTCAGGGTGGCTAAAGGTTCTTCCGCGGCTGCCGAATAGAGAGTTCAGGAACGAGACTAATACGATGAAATCTATACTTCTTACGCTTTGTCTGGCGGGTGCCGCTGCGGGTGCCTTTGGCGCTGACGCTGCCCCCGGGATCACCACCGCCACCCCGAAGCCCGACAAGAAAAAGGTCAGCTACAGCTTTGGAATGCAGTATGGCAACTTCCTGAAGCGCAACTCCGTCGACATCGACCTGGAAGAATTCACCAAGGCGGTGAACGATATCCTGGCTGGCAAGCCTGCCATGGACGAGAAGGAGTCGCAGGAGGTCATGAACGCCTTCCGCACCGAGATGATGGCCAAGCAGCAGGCCAAGGCCCGGGAGCTCGGGGAAAAGAATGAGAAGGAAGGGACGACCTTCCTTGAGGCCAACGCGAAGAAGGAGGGGGTCAAGGTCACCGCCAGCGGGCTTCAGTACAAGGTGATCAAGGAAGGGACCGGCGCCAAGCCGACGGCCACCGACACGGTGGTGACCCACTACAAGGGAACCTTGATCGATGGGAGCGAGTTTGACAGCTCCTACAGCCGGGGCGAACCCGCGACGTTCCCCGTGAACGGTGTGATCGGCGGATGGACCGAGGCCCTCCAGCTCATGCCGGTCGGCTCCAAGTGGCAGCTCTTCATCCCGTCGAAGCTGGCGTACAAGGAGCGGGGGAGCGGTCAGAAGATCGGACCGAACGCCACGCTCATCTTTGATATCGAGCTCCTCGACATCAAGAAGGCCGAGGCCCCGAAGCCCGTCACCAGCGACATCATCAAGGTGCCGTCGGCCGACGAGCTGAAGAAGGGTGCCAAGATCGAGGTGATCAAGGACGTGGATGCCGAGATCAAGCGTCAGAAGGCTGAGCAGAACAAGCCGAAGTAAGCCTTTTCGCAGTTCATTTTCGCAACACCCCGGTGGGACAACCCCCCGGGGTGTTTTCTTTGGTCCCCTCGACAAGGTAGCTGGGATCCTGAGATCCCGGTACTTACACCACCCGGCTCAGCCCCGCGCGGCCAGCCACATCACTCCTCCGAGCACGGCACCGAGGATGTAGCTGGGGACATCCCGCAGGGCGAAGAGCACCGGGTCGGAGTCGACCTCTCCACGGGAAGTCAGGAGCCAGAACCGGCTCATCCAGAAGAGCAGCACCGGGCAGCAGAGCCAAAGCAGATTGGGGCTCTTGTACAGGAGCCGAACCTCGGGGCTTTGGAGGTAGAGGGCGAAAACCAGGATCGCGAGGTACCCGACCGCCACGCCCGACTGTCCCACGTGCTCGCGGTCGGATCCCCGGTAGCCGCGCCCCGGCAGCCCCTGCGGCGCGGTGGCGCCGGCGGCCAGGAGCTCGGAGTAGCGTTTGCCCAGGGCAAGGCTGAGAAAGGCAAAGGTCGAGAAAGCGAGGAGCCAGTTGGAGATCGGGATGCCAGTGGCCGCCCCACCCATGAGGAGCCTCAGGGTGTAGAGGCCGGCGAGGACAAACACATCGACCAGGATCACCTGTTTCCACCAGAGGGAGTAGAGCAGGGTGGCGCTCACGTAGCCGACCAGCATCGCGAGGAAGTCCATGCCGAGGGTCGTCCCGAGGGCGATCGACCCCGCCAGGAGCAGCGGGGCGGTGATGAGGACGAGGGGTATGGGGAGTTCCCCCGCCGCCAGCGGGCGACGGGCCTTGTCGGGATGCCTGCGGTCGTGTTCCAGGTCGCAGAGATCATTGATGAGGTAGGTGGCCGAGGCTGCGGCGCAGAGCGAGGCGAACGCGACCAGGCCGCGGAGCAGGATCCCGCGGTCGAGCAACTGGTGGGAGGTGATCAATGGGACCAGCAGCAGGAGGTTCTTGAGCCACTGGTGGGGGCGCATCGACCGCAGGAGGCCCGAGGCCAGGGATCGCCGGAGTCGCGGAAACTCCGCCTCCACGCTCGACTGTCGGCGGAGCTTCCGGAGCACGGGCTCGGAGGCTCCCACGGCGATCGCCCTCCGGCAGCCGGCCCAGACCCAGAGGTCGCTGGCGTCGTTCGCCGCGTAATCGAATCCGTTTCGTCCAAACCGGGACTCCAGCTTTGCCGCCTTCGCCCTGCCGGTCAGGTTTTGCACCCCATCGCTTGCGATCACTTCGCTGAAGAGGCCGACGGAGTCTGCCACCCGGCTTGCGACCGAGAAATCCGCTCCCGTGGCGAGCACCAGCCTGCGTCCGGCTGCCTTTTCCTCCCGAAGGAACTCGACGAAGCGCTCATGCCTGGGGAGCAGCCCGGGGTCCATGGCGCACGAGGCGGCAAGACGGCTCTTCAGGTGCGCCAACCCCTTCAAGGTCCAGGCGGGCGCCAGGGCCAGCCTCCAGGGGGCGTGTCTCAGGGTCCAGGCCACCGATTCAAACAGGCTGTCGGTCCTCAGGAGCGTGCCGTCCATGTCGACGCAGAGGGGGAGCCCGGGGTTTGAGGCTGGGTTCATGTCAGGGCAGGGTGGGGGAGGGAGCCTTGGATCGGCTCACGGCCGGCGCTCAGATGCTGTGCGGCGAAGGCTCCGTAGAGGATCAGCAGGGTGTAAAACTGCTGATAGGGGATTACGTGGATGCAGGTCAGGGCCAGGAGGCCGATGCGTGCGGCGGGGCCCCTCACCGTGGTGGCCAGGATATGAGCCAGCGGGACCATCATCAGCAGGTAGGAGTAGTTCTTGAACCTGGGGACGCACAGGGCGTAGACGAAGAGAATCAGCATCAGCAGGTCGATACGCTGGAGCGTTGCGCCCCGCCGCCAGTAGATCAGTGCGGCAACCGCCACGATCGTCATGAGGTAGGCAAGGTAGAGGCCGGGGGAGAGCCGCACGATCTCGAGCCCCGTCTCCCGCTGGAGCCATCCTGAGGCGTCGCGGATCCAGGCCAACCCGCACGGGTTCATCGAACCCCGTTCGTCCTGCCCCAGGGCGGCGCGAAAGAAGGCCCCCACGGCCCCCTCCGGGTAGAGCATCGGGTTGAGCACCAGGGCTGCGAACGCGACCCCGGTGGCCACCGGGATCCACCGCTCCCGGCGTGAGCCGCTGAGCAGCCCCAACCCGAGCATCAGGATCGGCGTCAATTTGAACGACGCGACGGCCGCAACGAGAAGGCAGAACGGGATCAGCCTCCCCCGCAGGTAGAAGAGGAACGCCCACCAGAGGCCGAGTTCCTCGAACACCGAGATGTTCCCCGCCTTGAGGTCCAGCACCAGGGGGCGGCCGAGGGCGTGGAGGGCCAGCGCCAGCAACCACCAGGGGGTTTCGGGCCAGGGGTTGAAGTGGCGAACCCAGATCCCGAGCAGGACCCCGATTCCGAGGAGCTTCAGCGCGAGGAACAGGGAAGCCGCCTGACGCTCCTCGAGCCGGGTGAACGGCTCAAAGAGCCGGAGGGTGGCCGGAGGATACAGGAACCGGCCTGCGACGGGATGCCCGGCCTCCGCCTCGAGGGCGGTCGGACCGTATGGGCTCGCCCCGTGCCCGGCGGCACGGGCCCCGTAGTAGTAGACCTTGAAGTCGGGCTGGGTGCCGGGGCGGGAGAACGTCCGAAACCCGGTCGCGAGGAGGTGCACCATCCCCCCGATCACCGCCAGCCAGAGCAGCCAGCGGGACCAATGCTTCCCTCCGGAAAGCGGCGGGATCATTCAGTGTCCGGTCATTCCTTCCGACTCTCGGTTGTTCCCGCCCCGGGGAGGCCCCAGGGCGGCTCTGGTTATTCCTTACTGAGGGGCTACGGCTACGGCTAAGGTTATGGCTATGGCTGCGGGGCGGTCGGCGGAGGCGTGGTCGGGTCCTCATCCCCTTCCCCCTTCTCCGAGATCACGGGGGCGATCGCCTGGAGGCGATCGGTCGCCTCAAGCTCGATGAGTTTCACCCCCTGGGTGTTCCGGCCCGCCTCCCGAATATCCTTCACCTGGGTGCGGACCATCTGGCCTTCCACGGTGATGAGCATCATCTCATCCTCATCCTTGACGGTGAGGGCCCCGACGACACTTCCAGTCTTGTCGGTCGTTTTCATGGTGATGATCCCCTTGCCGCCGCGGGACTGGACCCGGTATTCCTCGAAGTCCGTCCGCTTTCCGATCCCGTGCTCGCTCGCCACCAGCAGGGTGTGGCCGGCGAGGACGATCGCCAGGGCGACGACGCTGTCGGTCGACTCGAGATTGATCCCCCGGACCCCCGTGGCGGGACGTCCCATGGAGCGGACCTCCTCCTCGGCGAACCGGATGCTCATTCCCTCGCGGGTGATGAGGACCACCTCGCTGGTGCCGGTGGTGAGTTTCACGTCGATGAGGGTGTCCTCCGGCTCGATGGTGATGGCGATGATCCCGCCCTTGCGGACGTTGGCGAAGTCGGCGAGCGCCGTCTTCTTGACCGTCCCCTTTTGGGTGGCGAAGAAGAGGAATCCGGCCTGGGTCCAGGTCCGGTCCTCGCCCGACTCGTCGGTGTTCGACTGGATCCGGATGAGGGCTGCGATCGCCTCCCCGTTTTTCAGCTCGAGGAGGTTGGCGATGCTCCGGCCCTTGGAGGCCCGGCCCATGTCGGGGATCTCGTGCACGCGCTCGACGTAAACGCGCCCCGTGTTCGTGAAGAACATCAGGTAGTCGTGTGTGCTGGCGGTGAAGAGATGCTCGACGAAATCGGCGTCCTCCCCCTCGGATCCGGACCCTTCGCGGGTGGTCATTCCGATGACCCCCTTGCCGCCGCGGCGCTGGGCCTTGTAGGAGCTGACGTTCGTGCGCTTGATCAGGCCGTTGTGGGTGATCGTGATGATGACCCCCTCGTTGGCGATGAGATCCTCGATGGCGATCTCCCCCTCGTCCGCCGCGAGGGTGGTCATGCGGGGGGTGGCGTACTTCTCTTTGATCTCGAGGAGTTCGGCCTTGATGATCCCGAGGACGCGCGCCTCCCGGGCGATGATGTCGAGCAGGTCCTTGATCTTCTCGAGCAGGGCGGCGTACTCGGCCTTCACCTTGTCGATCTCGAGGCCGGTGAGCTGGTAGAGCCGGAGGTCGAGGATCGCGTTGACCTGGGCCTCGGAGAACTCGTAGCGGCCGTTGTTCAGCCGGGCCTCGCTCCGGATCAGGATCCCGAACTGCTCCACCTGGGCGCGGGTCCAGTCGAAGGCGAGCAGCTTCACCCGGGCCTCGTCGCGGTTGCTGGAGGAGCGGATGATGCGGATGAACTCGTCGAGGTTGGCGAGGGCGATGAGGAAGGCCTCGAGCATCTCCGCCCGCTCCTCGGCCTTGCGGAGCTCGAAGCGAGTCCGGCGCAGGATCACCTCGCGGCGGTGCTCGATGTAGCAGGTGATGATTTCCTTGAGATTGAGAATCTTGGGCCGGCCATGGTCGATGGCCAGCATGTTCACCGAGAAGGAGCTCTCGAGGGAGGTGAGCTTGTAGAGGTTGTTGATCACCACCTTGGAGATGGCGTCCCGCTTGAGCTCGATGACCACCCGGGTGTTCTCATCCGACTCGTCGCGGATCGCGCTGATGTCGGTCATCCCCGGGGTCTTCTCGTTCACGAGCTCCGCAATCCGCTCCACCAGGACGGCACGGTTCACCCCGTAGGGGATCTCGGTGATGACCAGCTGCTCCCGGTTCCCCTTCATCTCCTCGACCCCGACGGTGCCGCGGATGCGCAGGCTCCCCTTGCCGCCGGTGAAGTAATCCTTGATCGGCTCAAGGCCGCAGAGCGTGCACCCGGTGGGGAAGTCAGGCCCCTTGATGTGCTTCATCAGCTGGGGGATGGTGATCGCCGGGTTGTCGATCTGGGCGCAGATCCCGTCCACCACCTCCCCCAGGTTGTGCGGGGGGATGTTGGTCGCCATGCCGACCGCGATCCCCGTCCCGCCGTTGATGAGGAGGTTGGGGAACGCCGCGGGGAAGACCGTCGGCTCGGTGAGCCGCTCGTCATAGTTCGGGACGAAATCGACGGTGTCCCGGTCCATGTCGGTCATGAGGGACTGGCCCAGGTGGGTGAGTCGCGCCTCGGTATACCGCATGGCCGCCGGGGGATCCCCCTCTACCGATCCGAAGTTTCCCTGCGGGTCGACGAGCGGCGCGCGCATCGCCCAGGGCTGTGCCATGTGCACCAGGGTGGGGTAGATGACCGCCTCGCCGTGGGGATGGTAGTTACCCGAAGTGTCGCCGCAGATCTTGGCGCACTTCATGTGCTTGCGGCCGGGGAAGAGGGAGAGCTCGTGCATCGCGTACAGGATGCGGCGCTGCGACGGCTTGAGGCCGTCCCGCACGTCCGGCAGGGCGCGGGAGACGATCACCGACATCGAGTAGTCGAGGAACGAATTCTTGATCTCCTCCGCCACGTTGATCTTGGAGATCTTTTCGTTCGCGGCAAAAAGCGGCACACTGGCGGCGCCTGGGGAATTGTCAGGCGGTTCGGTTGAGTCGGGCATATCAGGTAAATCTCTGGCGCTGTCTCGGTCGCACTCTCCAACGATCAATGCCGGGGGCGGGAATCCGCCCCCCTGGGGTCATACGTCGAGGTTCCGCACGTTGAGGGCGTTGTCCTCGATGAACTGGCGGCGGGGTTCGACCTCGTCCCCCATGAGTTTGGTGAACATCTCCTCGGCCTCCACGGCGTCGGTAAGGTCGATCCGGAGGAGCTTGCGCTTCTCGGGGTTCATGGTGGTCTCGAAGAGCTCCTTGGGGTTCATTTCACCCAGCCCCTTGAAGCGCTTCACCTGGATCCCGCGACGCCCGACCTCAATGACCCCGGCGAGGATTTCCGAGATCGAGAAGAGCGGCTTCACCACCTGGCGTTCCCCCTCCCCCTCGACCAGCTCGAACAGGGGCCGGTCCTGCGCGGAGTAGTGCTCCACGTCCAGGCCTTTGCGGGCGAGCGTGGTGAGGAGCTCGGCGATCGACTTGCTCTCGTGCAGCTCGACATGCCGGGCCCGGCGGGAGATGGCCCCGCGCTCCTTTTCAATCCGTTCGGTGTCCCCTTCGCTCTCACCGAAGAGCCGCAGGTCGGGGTTGGTTTCCCCGAACTTCCGAAGGTCCTCCTCGGTGTGGAAATAGTGGACCGTCTCCTCGTTCCCGGAGCGGACCTTGACGAGATGGCGAGGAAGCTCTCCCGCCCCCGACTGCCGCCTCTC
>DMJJ01000121.1:0-9809 GCA_003452185.1 Verrucomicrobiales bacterium
CCGATGAACTCGGTCATCAGCGAAATGCCCGGGCCCGCGGTGTTGGTGAAGGCGCGAGCTCCGTTCCATGTGGCGCCCAGCACCATGCCCATGGCCACCGCGCGGTACGTGAACTGGGGCACCCCATCGCCCTTGTACGTCTCCCGAAGCCACTTCAGCTCGACATCCTCGGGGCCAGTCGCACCAACTGCCTGAGCTGCACCTGCAGGTGCAGCCGGTGGTGGCGCTGGGGCGGGATCGGTCGGCTGTGGAATCGGGTCGGGCATGGCTCCTCCGGGCGCTTGGGCGGCAAGTGGGCCGCAACGAGTACGTCACCTCTGCCAGGGCTGGCAACCCACCGGGGCTGGGCAGGCCCCCGGCTGATCCGTCTAGAGTGCCCCCCATGCGTCCTGCCCTCCTCTCGCTCCTGCTCGCGGCTGCGCCCGCCCCCTCGGCCCCTACCCCGGCTCCGGCTCCGGTCCAGGCCCCAGCCCCGGCCCCGGCCCCGCAGCCGATCCTGACGGCGCCGCTGACGTTCAGTGCCGCGGGCCCGGTGAACGGTGTGATCCCGGTTTGCACCGGCTCCTACCAGATCGACCCCTACTATCCGACCCTCTCGCTCCTGACGGTGTATGTCCAGGCGAGCTCGGTCAACGTGCCGGACGGCACCCCCCTCACCATCACGGTCTATGGCGCGGGTGGGACCCTCTATCCCTTCACGAGCAGCTCGTTCCTGCTCCTCGGGGGTTCGGGAAGCCTCGTCCACAATGAGTACATCACGCCCGGGACCAGCGTCGTGGGCGTTGTGGTGAGCGACATGTTCGGGAACGCGGTTTTCGCAGGCAACTGATTCGGAAACTCTCTGCCTGCCAGGCGGCGGATTGCACCCCTCTTGCCATCCGCCGCCTCTTCGCGTACCGGCGGGACGGGGGCCCGGTCCGGGAAACGCGCGGGGACCTGGCCCTGCCGCCTCACCCTCCCACGAACTCCTGGTGAAGCCGGGCGTAGCGTCCCCCCCGGGCGAGGAGCTCGGAGTGGGTTCCGGCCTCCACGATTCTTCCCGCATCGAGCACCAGGATCAGGTCGGCGGTCCTGACCGTGGAAAGCCGGTGAGCGATCACAAAGCATGTCCGCTGCTCAAACAACCGCTCCAGCGCGTGCTGGATCACCTCCTCCGTCTGGGGATCCACCGCGCTGGTCGCCTCGTCGAGGATCAGGATGCGCGGCCGCGCCACCATCGCACGGGTGAACGTGATCAGCTGGCGCTCCCCGGCGCTGAAGTTCCCCCCCCGTTCGGCCACCACCGTCTGGTACCCGGAGGGGAGGTTTCGGATGATCCCATCGGTCCCGAGCGTGCGGGCCGCCTCGATCACCTCCTCGTCCGTGGCGGAGGGGCGACCGAACTTCAGGTTCTCCATCACGGTCCCGGTGAACAGGAAGTTTTCCTGCGTCACGATCCCGATCTGCCGGTGGAGCGACCCGACGGTCGCCCGCTGGAGGTCGAAGCCGTCAATCAGGATCCGCCCCCGCTGGGGCTCATAAAACCGGGCCAGCAGGCTGATCACGCTCGTCTTTCCGGAGCCGGTGTGGCCCACCAGGGCCACGGTCCGCCCGGCGGCGGCCTCGAACGAGATCCCCTCCAGGACCCACGCTCCCTCGGGGGTCGTGTCGTACCGGAAAGCAACCTCCTCGAAACGGACCTCACCGCGCAGCGGGGGAAGCTCCAGCGCCCCTTCCCGGTCGCGCACCTGGGGCTCGGTGTCCAGGAGCTGGAAGATCCGCTCGGCACTCGCCGCCGTCGAGAGCACCGCGTTGTACAGGTCTCCCATGGTCTGGATCGGGCCGAAGAACATCCCAAGGTAGAGGATGAATGCCGCGAGTTCCCCGACGGTGATCTCCCCCCGCATCGCAAGCCGTCCCCCGTACCCAAGGATGATGCTCGTGCCGATCCCGGCGATCAGGGCCAGGAACGGCATGTAGGTGTGAAACACCCGGGCCGCCGCGATCGCAAGGCCGGCGTACTCGCCATGGAGGTCGCGAAACCGCTCGAGGTTTTCCTCCTCGCGCGCAAATGCCTGCACCACCCTCACCCCCTGGATGCTCTCGGCCATCGCGGCCGCGAGGCGCGAGGAGTGGGCCCTGACCCTCCGGTAGGCGGCAAGCCCATGGACGTGAAAGAGCCGCGTCGCCACCGCCAGGGCAGGCAGCACCGTGCTCACCGCCAGGCAGAGCCGCCAGTCATACTGAAGCATCAGGGCCACCACCCCCACGAGGGTCAGGAGGCTCGACAGGAGCTGCGACCCCCCCCAGGTCACGACCCGGTCCAGGGAGTCGATGTCCGTGTCGGCCCGGCTGATGATTCGGCCCTGCTGGGTCTTGTCGAAGTAGTTCAGGGAAAGCCGCTGGATATGCTCAAACACCGCCAGCCTCAAATCGTTCATCGCCCCCTGCCCCACCTGGATCGTGGTCCGAACCTGCACCGAGGAGAGCCCCCACCCCAGCAGCAGGTTCCCGAGATAAATCCCGCTCACCACCAGGATGCCGTGCAGCGCCGCCTCAACGCTGGTGAACCGGGTGAGATAGCGGTCGATCCCCACCTGGATGAACTTCGGGCCAAGAAGCTGCGACACCGTCGCCAGCACCGTGAAGGCGAGGTTCAACACCACCAGCCGGCGGTATGGCCGCACGTAGCTGAAAAGCCTCGAGAAGAGCGCCCGCGACATCCGCCGCTGGGCGAACTCCTCCTCCAGCTCAAGGTCCCGTCGTTCAGCAGCCATGATTCCTCCCGCAGGTCACAAGGCCTCCACCTCCGGGCACCCCGCCGCCGCAGGCGCACCCCTGGGGCGCATCTGCTTCTCGACGATCTCGGAGTAAAACCCGGCCCGGCGCGTCAACTCGGCATGCGTGCCCGACTCGACGATCCTTCCCTCCCGCAACACAAGGATCTGGTCGGCGTGCTGCACGGTCGAAAACCGCTGGGCGATCACGAAGGTTGTCCGGCCGCGGCTCAGCTCACGCATCGCCTGCTGGATCAGGCGCTCCGTCTGCGAATCGACGCTCGCCGTGGCGTCGTCCAGGATCAGGACCCGCGGGTTCATGAGGAAGGCCCGGGCGATCGCGATCCGCTGCCGCTGCCCCCCGCTCAGCGACACCCCGCGCTCGCCGATGATCGTGTCGTAGCCGCTCTCCAACCCCTGGATGAACTCATGCGCCTGGGCCAGCCGGGCGCACCGCTCGATCTCCTCGGGCGAGGCCCCGGGCTTTCCGTACGCGATGTTCTCCGCCACCGACGCGCTGAAGAGGAAGGTCTCCTGGAAAATCATGCTGACCGACCGGCGCAACTCCCCCAGGTCGAGGTCCCGCACATCGACCCCGTCGATCCGGAGCCGGCCGGAGGTCGGGTCGTAAAACCGCGGGATGAGATGCACCAGGGTCGACTTCCCGGAGCCGGTCGGCCCCACCACAGCCACCGTCCGCCCGGCCTGCGCCACCAGGGTCACGTCGGCGAGGGCGGGCTTACCCTCCGCGTATGCAAACCCCACCCCCTCGAATCGGACCTCCCCCGCCCCCCCCGGGGGAAGCGGGGTGCCGCCGCCCCGGATCCCCTGCGGCTCATCCAGGATCTCGCAGATCCGCTCCGCGCTGGCGCTCGCGTTCTGCACGATGTTCGTGAACTGGCCAACCAGCCCGACGCGGTGCCCGATCGACATCAGGTAGAAGACCACCTTGGCCAGGTCGCCGATCGGAATCTCCCCCTGGATGACCTGGCGCCCGCCCACCCAGAGGACGAGCGGCATGCTCAGCCCAAAGATGAACTGCGCGAACGGGACGCGCGTCGCCCAGAAATTCACCGTGTCCAGGAGCTTGTCGAGATACGTCTGCTTGCGGTCCCGGAACTTCGTGATCTCCGCCTCCTCCTTCGCGAAGGCCTTCACCACCCTCACCCCCGCGATGTTCTCCTGCACCACGGTCGTCATCGCGGAATGAAGATCGTGCACCTGACGCCACCGCGGCTGGAGCTTGCTGGCGTAATAGGCGATCAGCCCGACCGTCGGCACCATGGTCGCGAGCGCCACCCATCCCAGGGGACGGCTGATCACAAACACCAGCCACGAGGTGGCAAGCAGCGTCACGACAATATCGGCCGTGAGGAGCAGGCAGGCGAAAAAGAAGTCCTGCAGCCTCCAGACATCCGTGGTCGCCCGGGAGATGAGCTCCCCGGAGTTGGTCCGGTCATGGTAGGCGAATGCCATTCGCTGAAGCGCCCCGTAGACCGCGGACCGGATGTCCCCCAGCGTGGTGTGAACGATCCGGTTGCGGATCGGCCCAAGGATGAACCCAACCCCGGACCGGATGGCGACCAGCGAGAGGTAGATCGTGACGAACAGCGTCGGGGAGAAGACCTCTCCTCCCTGCACGTGCCGCTGCAGCCCGTTCATCGCCTCGCCGAGCACCTGGGGAAGAATCAGCTCGATGGCGATGTTGATCAGGAGCAACCCGAGGGCCAGCGACACAAGCCCGGGGTAGGCCCTGAGGAATCCTAGGACCTTGAGCAGGCTGCGGACGTAGCCGCGGGACTTTCGGGTGCTGGGAGTCACCTCAGCCATATCGAGTGCGCACCGTCGATCGCAAAACCCCATCTCCCCCCTCCCCCCCCGGGGGACCGGCCCTCGGGGCGGGAGGACGAAGCCCAAAGCTTGTCGAGAGCGCCCCCCCGGGGCAAAAGAAAAAGGCTCGCTGGGGGGCGACTTGAACAAATCGTTCACGTCCAAGGGTCTCCACACCCCTCCAAGCCCCCCCCGAGGGGGCCGCAGACCAGGCCCCCGGGCCACCCCCCGGCCTCTCCGGAGACGGACCCGCCCGGGGCAGCATGGGAGGGGCGAACCGGGGCTTTATCACGACAAAACCCCGTTTCATCCCGTGGAGGCTGGCCTTTCGAGGCGGGTCGCGTAGGATGAAACCCGTGAATTCCGCAACCCAACCACGCCTGGCATGGCCCGCCTCCCGCTGGCTCCTGGTGGCGTGCATTTGGACCGCCATGGGCATCGGGCTCGGTGGGCAGATCCACGTGATGAGCCTGCGCGCCGGGAAGTCGGGGACCTGGTGGGGGGCGATCCTCATCGGGCTGACCGCTTGGTACCTTTGGGCCTTTCTGTGTCCCCTGATTTTCTGGATCGCGGCCCGGTTTCCACTTGAGGGAACCATCTGGCGGCGGAATCTGGCGGCGCACGCGCTCGCGGGGCCCGCGGTGGCCCTGATCTACTCCTCGCTCCATCTCTGGGTGACGGACACGGTCCTGGTCGGGTGGCTGGGGGATGCCGCCCCATTTCCCCCGGCCTGGGCCGTCCACGCCGGAGTGCGGGAAGGTTTTTTCCAGCGCCTCGGCCACAACGTCTCCACCCGAATGTTCTTCCAGTTGAACAACTACGCGGCGTTGGTCGCCATCTGGCACGGGCTGAACTACTCCCGACGCCTGCGCGAGCGGGATGAACAGGCCAAGGAGCTGGCCCGGCACCTGACCGAGGCACGGCTTCAGGCGCTGCGAACCCAGCTGCAACCCCACTTTCTCTTCAACACCCTGAATGCCATCTCGGGACTCGTCCACCAGCACCCCAAGGTGGCCGACGAGATGATCAGCAACCTGAGCGAGCTCCTTCGATCCACCCTGGGGGAGGGCCAGGCCCAGGAGGTCTCGCTTCGGGATGAGCTGGGGGTCCTGGGACGCTACCTCGACATCGAGAAGGTCCGATTCGGCGACCGCCTCGTGGTGGAGGAGCAGATCGAGCCCGGGGTGCTCGATGCCCTGGTGCCGAGCCTCTTGCTCCAGCCGCTGGCGGAAAACGCGGTGCGGCACGGGATCGAGCCCCGTCGCAACGTCGGCCGCCTCCGCGTCGAGGCGTTCAGGGAGGGGGAGGGCCTGGTGCTCCGCGTCATCGACAACGGCCGCGGGCTGCCTGAGGCGGGCACCACGGTGCAGGAGGGGGTCGGACTCGGAACCACCCGGGCCCGGCTCCACGAGCTGTACGGACCGGCAGCCTCGCTCACTCTCCGCGCGCGGGAGGGGGAAGGCCTCGTTGCCGAGATCCGGATGCCGCTTCGGCGGCTCGGCTCCGCACGCGTCGACGCCCCGCAGGGAATCGCTTCGTCCGATCCCCGGCCGGCAGGCCGACCCGCCACCGCCACCGCGGCCACAACCCCATGAGCCTCTCGGCCATCATCGTCGACGATGAGCCCCCGGCGCGGGACCGAGTCCGATCCCTGCTGGCCGAGGAGGAGGACATCCGCGTCGTGGAGGAATGCCGCGACGGCGTGGAGGCGATCGCCGCCATCGAGCGCCATCGACCCGACATCGCGTTCCTCGACATTCAGATGCCCGAAGTCAACGGGTTCCAGGTCCTCCGCTCCGTGCCTCGGGACCTCTGGCCTGCGGTGGTCTTCTGCACCGCCTTTGACCAGCACGCCGTGCAGGCCTTCGAGCTTCACGCGATCGACTACCTGCTCAAGCCGTTCAAGCCGGCCCGGTTTCGCGAGGCCGTGGCCCGGGCCCGCGCGACGCGGGCTGCCTCCAGGCCGGGCGACCCGGTCCAGGAGCGGCTCCTCGCCCTTCTGGAGTCGAGGAACGAGGCCCAGCACATCACCCGGATCGTGGTGAAGGAGGAGGGGCGCACCCAGTTTCTCAGAACGTCGGAGATCGATTGGATCGAGGCGGCAGGCAACTACCTGGTCGTGCACCTGGGAAAGACCTCGCATGTGATCCGGGATACTCTCAGCGGCTTGGAATCGAGGCTCTCACCCAGGGAGTTCCTGCGGGTCAGCCGATCCGCCCTGGTGAACACGGGGCGGGTCAAGGAGCTGCAGCCCCTGGCGGCCGGCGAAAACGTGCTCATCCTCCGGGACGGCACCCGGATCCCGACCACGCGCCCGGCGCGGGAGCTCGAGGAGGCGCTCCGCTTCAGCTGAAGCGAAGGAGGGGCCCACCCCGGAGGGGGCCGGGACTCACAGCCCGAGGATCCGCCGGCCCTGCTCGGTAATCATCGACTGGTGCCACGGCGGGTCCCAGACGATCTCGACGCTCGCCTCCTCGACCCCGTCCAGCATGAGGAGTTTCTGCTGCGCATCCCCGGCGATCGTCGCCCCCATCCCGCACCCCGGGGCGGTCAGGGTCATCTTGACTGAAATCTTGCTCGCACCGCTCGCGGCTTTCTCCAGGACCATGTCGTACACAAGGCCCAGATCAACGATGTTGACCGGGATCTCGGGGTCGTAGCAGGTCCGGAGGGTGTCCCAGACCAGCTTCTCATCCACGGGGCCCGCTCCCTCCCCGCCTGGCGGCTTGGCCGGGGCATCGGCCGGGGGCTGAACCCCCAGGGCATCGGCATCCTTTCCGGCGATCCGGAACATCCCCTCCGGGGTGCGCACGGTGAAGGTTCCCCCGAGGGTCTGGATGATGTCCACCTGGGTCCCCTTGGGGAGGTTCGTCGTGGAGCCGTAGGGAATCTGCACCGCGGCGCATTCGCGGGCGAGTTCGGTCGAGATCACGTCGGTCATGGGCGCACTCTAGCCGAGGCGGGGGGCGACGCAACGGGTTTGTACGAGCCACAACTTTCCCTTCACCCGGGCCCATTTTCCTCCTACGCTTCCCGCCCGATGTCCTCCGCAGAACCCCAGCTGACGCCCATGATGGCGCAGTATCGCCGCATCAAGGGCGAGCTGCCCAAGGATGCCCTGCTCCTCTTCCGGCTCGGCGACTTCTATGAGATGTTTTTCGAGGATGCCCAGCTCGGGGCCCAGCTCCTCAACGTGGCCCTCACGAAACGGGGGGTGGTCCCGATGTGCGGGATCCCGTACCACGCCGCCGGGGGCTACATCAGCCGGATTCTCAAGGCGGGGCACAAGGCCGCCATCTGCGACCAGGTGGAGGAGGCCCGCCCCGGGCAGCTCGTCAAGCGGGAGGTGACCCAGATCCTGAGCCCGGGGACCCATTTCGATGAGCGGATGCTGACGGCGGAACGGAACAACTTTCTCGCCGCGGTTTGCCCCCAGGGAGGGGAGTTCGGCCTCGCCGTGGTTGACCTCACGACCGGGGATTTCAAGGCGACCCAGCTCCCGGGGGAGACCGCCCTGCTCACGGAGCTCGACCGCCTCAAGCCGGCTGAGACCGTCATCCCCTCGGAGGCTGCGTCCCTTCGCGCCCTCCTTGCCCCGCGTCTCCCCGCCCTCAACGGGCATGACGACTGGGCCTTCGCCCCCGAGACCGCCCTCTTCACCGTGAAGGAGCATTTCAAGGTCGCCACGCTCGACGGGTTCGGACTCCGGAACCGGCACGCGGCCACGGGGGCCGTCGGCGCCGCCCTCCATTATCTGGGGCAGCACCTCCGTCGCGACATCTCCCACCTGGGACGCCTCTCCACGTACGAGGTCGCCGACTACCTGGTTCTCGACAGCACCACCCTGCGTCACCTCGAGATCCTGGAGCCCCTGCACCGGGACGCGCCGCGCGAGGCGACGCTCTTCGGGGCCCTCAACCGGACCGTCACCCCGATGGGGGCAAGACGGCTGCGGGACTGGCTCTCGCAGCCCCTGTCGAACGCACCGGGCATCCGAAGCCGCCAGGCCGTCGTCCGGCAGATGCTGGCAGAGCCCGCGACCTTGGATCAGCTCCGGGCGCTGCTGCGGGAGGTGCGCGATCTCGAGCGGACCCTTGGCCGCCTGAGCGCCGGCTCCGGCAACGGGCGCGATCTGGTCGCCCTGCGGCAGGGGCTGGAGCCGATTCCCTCCCTCCAGTCGCTCCTGCACGGCTTGGTGGAGCGGGGATGCCCGCCCGCCGGGGAGGAAGCCCCGTTGCTCCCGGACGCCCCCCCGCCGGCACCCGAGGGGGAGCCCTCTCCGGGGCTTCTCACCACCCTTGCCGCCTCCATCGTACCGCAGCCGGCGCTCGTGGAGCTGATCGCCCGCGCCATCACGGAGGAGCCCCCGATCGCGGTCAAGGAGGGGGGACTGATCCGCGAGGGGTTCGACCCCGCGCTCGACGAACTCCGGAGCGCCTCCCGCGAGGGGAAGGATTGGATCGCGCGACTCCAGCAGCAGGAGATTGAGACCACCGGGATCAACTCGCTGAAGGTCCGGTTCAACTCCGTCTTCGGCTATTACATCGAGGTCACGAAGTCGAACCTCGACCGGGTCCCGGCGCACTACATCCGGAAGCAAACCGTCGCCACCGGCGAGCGGTTCATCACCCCGGAGCTCAAGGAAATGGAAGGGAAGATCCTCGGCGCGGAGGAGCGAAGCGTGAAGCTCGAGTATGAGCTCTTCCAGAAGGTGCGGGAGGAGGTCCTGGCCTGGCTGCGGCCGATCCAGGAGACCGCGGCCTCCCTCTCCCAGATCGACGTCCTCGGGGCGTTCGCCGAGACGGCGCGGCTCCACCAGTACACCTGCCCGGAGGTCGGGGAGGACGGAGCCCTCCTCCTGGAGGAGGCCCGGCACCCGGTGCTCGAGCAGACGCTCGTCGAGGAACGGTTCGTTCCCAACGACACCGACCTACTCCCCTCCGACCGCCAGATCATGCTCATCACCGGCCCCAACATGGCGGGCAAGAGCACCTACCTGCGGCAGGTCGCCCTCCTGGCCCTGCTGGCCCACACGGGCTCCTTCCTCCCGGCCCGGCGGGCCCGGGTGGACCTCCTCGACCGCGTCTTCACGCGGATCGGCGCCAGCGACGACCTGGCGCGGGGCCAGTCGACCTTCATGGTTGAGATGAGCGAGACAGCCAACATCCTCAACAACGCCACCTCCCGCAGCCTGATCGTCCTGGATGAAATCGGCCGGGGCAC
>DMJJ01000121.1:10090-12914 GCA_003452185.1 Verrucomicrobiales bacterium
AGCACCTTCGACGGCCTCTCGCTCGCATGGTCGATCGTCGAGCACCTCCACAACGCGGTCGGGGCCAAGACCCTCTTCGCCACCCATTACCACGAGCTCACCGAGCTCGCCCAGCGCCTGCCCCGCCTCAAGAACTACAACGTGGCGGTTCGGGAATGGCATGACCAGATTCTCTTCCTCCGCAAGATCCTGGAAGGGGGAACCGACAAGAGCTACGGGATCCAGGTGGCCCGGCTGGCGGGCGTTCCCCGTGGGGTAGTGGACCGGGCAAAGCAGATTCTTTCCAACCTTGAGGAGAGCGAGCTGACCCCCGAGGGAAACGTCCGCACCCCCACCGCACGGCAGCGCGCCGAGCGGGAGAAGCTTCGCGACCTCGAACCGACGCCCCAGCTCGACCTCTTCCGGGCCACCCAGCCGGAGCCGGCAGCCCCCGGGGCCGAGTCCGACATCCGCGTGGAACGGGAGTGACGCCTCCTCCGTTCCCCGCCCTCCAACCCCCTGTTTCGCCGTCACCCGACATGAACCTCCAACCGCCTCCCCGGATGAACCTGCGCCCCGTCGCCTCCCCCACCCTCGCCCCTTTCATCAGGTGTCTCCTCCTCCTGACGGGCCTCCTGGTCGCACTTTTCCAGGAGGGCCTCCAGGCGCAGCAGGCCCGCTCCGAGCTTCAGGACTCGGGCCCCCTCTACGTCGGGACCGTCCGCAACCGGTCCTGGGAGGAGAACACCACCATGAAGGGAATCGTGGTGAAGCTCGGGACGAACGACTCCGACTACGTCTGCTACGACGAGGACCTGCTCCGGGTGTCGCTCCTCTGGACCGGGGCCTTCATGAGCTTCCCCAACCAGGCCCGCGAGCGCATCGAGCATCCGCAGCCCCCGGAAGTCGCCGGTGTGACCCGCTTCGGCACCCGCCCGGGGCCCGGGTGGAGCCATGGCGGGAGTTTTGCCGACCCGCGGCAGAATCACCAAGGCCCCCTTCCCCGGGATTGGGCCCACTGGACAGGGACCTACCTCCACGGCAACCACGTCATCCTCAGCTACACCGTCGGCGGAGCCTCCGTGCTGGAGCTTCCGGATCTCGAAACCAAGGGGGAGGCCAGCGCCTTCACCCGGACCCTGGCGATCGGTCCCACGACCGCCCCCCTCGCCCTCCTGGTTGCGGAGTCCGACACCCCCAACGCCACCACCGCGGGGCTCACGGCGACCGGCAACGCCGCCCCCGATTCCCTCGAGGGGAACCCCGCTCCCGTGGAGGCCTCCAGCCCGGTGGCCGGGGTTCTGTACAGCCGGGGTGAGGAGCTGACCGCCATCCGGATGACCGCCGGCCCGACCGGCGCCCGCTGGCGGGTCGAGAACGGGAGCCGGATCGTGCTCGACCTTCCGGCCCTCACCGCCCCCGTCACCCTGAAACTGCTCCACTGGACCGGGAGCCGCCCCAACTGGAAGGCATTCCAGGCCCTCCTGGCTGCCTCCCCCAAGCCGGTCGACGTCGCGGCCCTCACCCACGGCGGCCCTTCCCGATGGAACCGGACGGTGGAGACCCGCGGCACCGTGGGGACCAACCAGGGCCCTTACCAGGTCGACACCCTTGGGGAGCCTTCCCCCAACCCATGGGGCACCCGGAATTACCTGAGCGGATTTGACTTCTTCCCCGATGGCCGCGCCGCCGTGGCGGCCTTCCACGGGGATGTCTGGATTGTCGGAGGGTTGGACGGCCGGCTCGACAAGATCACCTGGCGCCGGTTCGCCACCGGACTCTTCCAGCCGCTGGGGCTCAAGATCGTCAACGGGGTCGTGCATGTGACCTGCCGCGACGCCCTCGTCCGCCTCACCGACCTCAACGGCGACGGTGAGGCCGACCTCTACGAGAACGTCAACAACGACACCGTCGTCACGCCCAACTACCACGAGTTCTGCCTCGACCTGCAGACCGACTCCGCCGGGAACTTCTATTACGCCAAAGGGGCCCCATGGCCCCCCGACGTGAAGTCCCCTCACCAAGGGACCCTGCTCAAGGTGAGCCGGGAGGGATCCACCCTTGAGGTCATCGCCACCGGCCTCCGCGCCCCCAACGGCCTCGGGATGGGCCCCAACGATGAGCTCACCTTCAGCGACAACGAAGGGCACTACATCCCGAGCAGCAAAATCAGCCTCGTGAAACCGGGGAACCGTTTCTACGGGATGGCCCAAACCGCCCACCATCCCGTCACCATGGACTACGAACAGCCCTTCGTCTGGATCCCCAAGGGAATGGACAACTCCAGCGGTGGGCAAGCCTGGGTCCCTGATGACCGCTGGGGCCCTCTCAAGGGATCGATGATCTTCCTCTCCTACGGCAAGGCCTCACTCTTCAGCGTCCTGCAGGACAGGGTGGGCGACGTGCTTCAGGGGGGCGTGGTTCCGTTCCCGTTCAAATTCAGCAGCGGTGTGATGCGAGCCCGGTTCAACCCCGCCGATGGCCAGCTCTACGTCACCGGGCTCCGGGGATGGCAGACCGACGGGGTGCGGGATGGGGGATTCTTTCGGGTGCGCTACACCGGGCACCCGGTCGCCTGGCCGGTCGGATTCCATGCACGCAAGGATGGGGTGGAGCTCCGCTTCAGCTCCCCACTCTCGGAGGAGAGTGCCAAGGACGTTGGCAACTGGGCCGTGGACCAATGGAACTACATCTACTCCGCGAACTACGGGTCGCCGGAGGTCAGCACCCTCGATCCGCGGGTCCGCAAACATGACCCGGTGGAGGTCGCCGGGGTGAAGGTCTCCGATGGGGGGCGCACCCTGCTGCTCCAGATCCCCGGGATCAAGCCGGTCATGCAGATGCG
>DMJJ01000418.1 GCA_003452185.1 Verrucomicrobiales bacterium
CTGGAGCGGGTGGGGGATGAGGCCACGACCATCGCCCGCCGGGCGGTGGAGCTCAACCAGGAGCCCCCCCTCAAGCCGTATGTCGACATCCCGCACATGGCCCGCCTCGCCCTGGAGATGCTCCGGGAGGCGCTCGATGCCTTTGTGAGCCGGGACCCCCGTCGCGCCAGGGCTGTGATCCCGCGCGACAAGGAGGTCGACGGCCTCAACAAGCAGCTCCATCGGGAGCTGGCCAGCTACATGGTCGAGAAGCCGGCCACGATCAGCCGCTGCCTCAACCTCATGGTCATCAGCAAGGCCCTGGAGCGGATCGCCGATCATGCCACCAACATCGCCGAGGAGGTCGTCTTCCTCTACGAGGGGCAGGACATCCGGCACGCCTCCAAGGGACAAACCCCAAACCCCGCACCCTGATGCCCCGGCAGCGAATCCTGGTCGTGGACGATGAGCCCGACGTGGTGGAACTCCTGGAGTTCAACCTCCGTCAGGCCGGGTTCGACGTGAAGTCGGCCGATGACGGTGCGGAAGCGTTGAAGCGGGCCCACGAGACGCCGCCCGACCTCATCATCCTGGACCTGATGCTCCCGGGGATGGAGGGGACCGAGGTTTGCAAGGAGCTTCGCCGGAACCCCCTCACCGCGCGGATCCCGATCCTCATGCTGACCGCGCGCTCGGCGGAGATCGACCGGGTGCTCGGCCTGGAGCTGGGTGCCGACGACTACGTCACCAAGCCGTTCAGCCCGCGCGAGCTCGTCCTTCGGGTCAAGGGGCTCCTCAGGCGGGGGGCCGCCCCGGAGGAGGCGGCGCAGGTGATTCACATCGGCGAGCTCATTGTCGACATCCCCCGCCACCTGGTGACGGTCAAGGGAGTCGAGGTGGAGCTCACCGCCACCGAGTTCAAGCTCGTCACCACCCTGGCCCAGCGCCGGGGACGGGTGCAGTCCCGGGACCAGCTCCTGCAGGATGTCTGGGATTACGACACCCGGATCGACACCCGCACGGTGGACACCCACATGAGGCGCCTCCGCGAGAAGCTCGGCCCGGCGGCCCGGTACATCGACACCGTGCGGGGGGTGGGCTACCGGTTTCTTGAGTAGCGGCGCTGGCGGAACAACTCTTGCCTCTGGAGGCTGGGCCGGGGAGGGTTCCCCGGCGCATGAACATCTGGACGCTGACCACCCTTCTGCTGGCCTGCGGGTGTGCGCTGCTTCACCTCGGGTGGCGCGCGCGCCACAGGACCGCCCTTGCCGAGGTTGCCGGGCTGAACCGGCTGCAGGCCCTCCTCAAGGAGGAGCACCGCCGGGAGTCGGAGCGGGAGCAGGTCCGCCAGCGGACGATCTTCGACGGGATGATGGAAGGGGTTGCCCTGCTCGATCAGGCGGGGCGGGTGGAGCTCGCCAACCTGGCCTTCCGACGCCTCCTGGTGGCCCGCGATGAGATGCAGGGCCGCCCCCTTGAGTCGGTCGTTCCTCGCCCGGAGTTCGATGAACTCCTGCGCCTCCTCGCGACCGAGGGGCAGGCCGCGGGACTGGAGATCACCCTGCCGGGGCCGCCGCCCCGCATCCTCCAGGCCAACGCAAACCGCCTTTCCGGGGGAGAGGGAAGCCTTCTCGTCCTGCACGACCTCACCCGCATCAAGGAGGTGGAACGAAACCGCCGGGAGTTCGTCGCCAACGTGAGCCATGAGCTCCGGACCCCCCTCTCCCTCATCAAGGGTTTCGTGGAAACGCTCCAGGACGGGGCTATCGAGAACCCGCCCCAGGCACGCCGGTTTCTTCAAACCATCAGCAAGCACACCGACCGGCTGATTTACCTCATCGAGGACCTCCTGACCCTCTCACGCCTGGAGGGAGGGAAGATTGTCATGAACCTCCAGCCGACCCAGCTCGCCGACCTTGCGGCGCAGGTGGCCGGCGATCTCGAAGCCAAGGCCCAGGAGCGGCAGGCCCGGCTGGAGAATCACATCCCGTCCGGGCTGCAGGCCGAGACCGATCCCGAGAGGCTGCAGCAGGTGTTCTTCAACCTGCTGGAAAACGCGATCAAGTACGGCAAGACCGGGGGAACCGTCGTCATCGGCGCCAAGGCGCTTCCCGGAGGGGGCGTGGAGGTCTGGATCGAGGATGACGGGCCCGGGATTCCCGAGGAGTCGCGCGACCGGGTGTTCGAGCGCTTCTACCGCGTCGACCGGGCCCGCTCCCGGGACACCGGCGGCACGGGGCTCGGGCTCTCCATCGTGAAGCACATCATCCAGGCCCACGGCGGCGAGGTCTGGGTCAACAGCGAGATGGGCAAGGGAAGCACCTTCCACTTCACCCTCCCCGACCCCGGAGCCTGATCCCCCACCGGGAGGCCGGTCAGATGAACTGCGCCTTCTCCCCCTTGAGGACCGCAAGAAACTGCTTCATCGCGGGCGAAAGCACCTTGTTCTTCTTGTAGATGGCCGCCAGCGGCCGGTGAAACTGAACATCCTCCAGCCGGATCTCGAACAGCGCCTGCTTGGCAATCTCCTGCTCGACGGTCCCCTGGGGAACAATCGCCACCCCCGCGTTGATCTCCACGGCCCGCTTCACCGTCTCGATGTTGTCAAACTCCATGACATGCTGCACCTGCACATCGTGCTCCTTGAGCACCTTGTCGATGGCCTGCCGCGTCGGGATGTCGGGCTGAAAGCCGATGAACTTCAGCCCGTTCAACTCCGCGAGCTTCACCATCCTCCGCTTGGCGAACGGATGCTCCGGATGACAGATCAACACCATCACATCCTTGCGCAACGGGACCACTTCGAGCTTCGGATCCTTGTTCGGATAGGCCACCAGACCCAGGTCGACCACGTTGCTCAGGACATCGTCATACACCTGGTTCGAACGCCGGTACTCGACGTGCACACTCACAGTCGGATAGCTCTTCAGGAATTTCTTCAGATACGGGGGAAGGTCATGCAGCCCGATGCTGTAAATGGTCGCCACCCGCACCGTCCCGGACACGACGTTCTTGATCTCCTGGAGTTTGCTGAAGAGGCCGTCATAAGTCTGAATGATCTGCTTGCTGTAGTCATACAGCACCTGACCCTCCCGCGTGAGCCGGAACTTCTTCTTGCTCCGCTCGATGAGAAGCGACTTGAACTGCCGTTCGAGCGAGCTGATCTGCTGGCTCACAGCCGACTGGGTCACCCCGTTGATCTGCGCAGCCCGGGTGAAACTCTCCGTCTCGGCGAGGTCACAGAAGACCTTCAGGCTCTCAATTTGCATAAGATGATTTAAAGCATAGTGAAGCCCCCCGCGAAGTCAAACGAGCTGCTCAGGAACGTTCGACCCCCGGGGGTCACCACTGGCGGACCCTGAAAAAGCCCGAAGGCCGGCGCTCCGGACCGACCGGGTCGATGAGGGACGTCGCGGAATCAATCGGCCCGATGGGGGAGAACACCCCCTGAAGGGCCGGAGACCGCTCCGGCTGGAAGACCCTGCCCGGCCCCTGCCAGCGGAGTTGCCATGCCTGCCACGCGCCATCGCAAACCGGGGTCCCGAGCCTGGGCGGGGAGAGCACGGAAAGATCGGTCACGACGAACAGGGCATCGAGACCGAACGACGCCAGATCTTCCATCGGCGAGAAGAGCGTGAGCAGCTCCCGGTTCTGCGCCACCACATACCCCTGATCGCTCAGCAGATCCCCGGCCTGGAGTGGGCCCAGCACTGAATCGGTGAACCCCGTGGTGACCGCAAACCAGATCTCCCCCGAGGGCCAGACGTGCACGGCCGTGAGGCCCAGATCCGGGATGGGCGCCTCGGGATGAAATCGGGCGAGAAGCTCCTTGTTTCGACGGATGATCACCCCCGACGTTGAAAGAAGGTCGCCATGACCCACCTTAGTCCCAAGGAGGGGGGAGGAGAAATCCCGCGCCACCGAGAACCAGAGCTCCCCGGTGTCCCAAACCCAGATCGCATCGAGTCCCGCATCCGGAGTTCCGGGAGAAACACCGAACGGAGCCAGCAGCGAGGCGTTGGATCGCAGGACCGGCCCCCGGTCGGAAAGCAGGTCGCCGGGCTGCACCGGACCGTACCGCTCGCTGAAGGCCGGCTTCGTCACCGAATACACCATGCCCCCACCTGGAAGGGGGTTCATCCCGTCCAAGCCAAGATCGGGCAACGGAGGCATCACTCCCAACAGCCCGGCGAGATCGGCATTTCGTCGCACGGTCCGCCCGCTTGTGGAGAGGAGGTCCCCATCGCTCACACCGTTCGTTGCCTTCGACCAGAGGGAGTCATGGAAACCGGTGGCGGTCGAAAACCAGATTTCGCGGAACGGGGCGGCCATCAGATCCAGGTGGAACACCTGGGCAAACGACCCGTTGGTCTGATCGGAGCGGACCTGCATCATCGGAAACCGCCGTCCAGGCAGGGTGCCGGGGCTCGACATCGAGGCCCGGAGGGTCGCATTGGGCGTGGTGATTTCCAGGTCGAGCGCAATCGACTGGATCACCGCAAACTCCGACAGGATTTCATAAATCCCCGTCCCCGTGATCCGGTACTCGCGCGGGGCCCCGAGGGTGGAGACGAAATCAATATCGGTGATCCGGTACCGGGAAAGGGGGCCAGGCACCAGTTCCTGCGTCAGGGTGAAACTTCCGCTGATCGGTTCCGGGGATGAGACGTGGGCACAGGGAGGGCACTCTTCGAGGAGAGTGCTCCCTCTCGTGAGCGTGTAGTGCCAGGAGGCCCCCAGGGGGATGGCTGCAGGTTGGGACGTCTGGGCCCCTGCTCCGATCGACAGGAGAAGGGATCCAAAGGAGGCCACCGCGGCAGGAAGAACCTTCGGTGTCATGCTCCCATCGAAGCACGGAGGGCCGAAAATGCCAATTCCCGAAGTTGCCCAACTCCCAACCCTTCTTATCCGACAACCGCAGGGGGGTGGGTCACTTCCCCGCCTTCTTCAGCACTTCATCAAGGGTCACGGGGGCCCCGCCGCGCCGTTTGCTTTCATCGGCAGCCTCCATGAAGGCAAACATTTGCAGCGTCTCATCGGCAGTGACCGGGGCGATCCCGGTCTGGA
Organism: Verrucomicrobiales bacterium; assembly: GCA_003452185.1. GTDB lineage: Bacteria > Verrucomicrobiota > Verrucomicrobiia > Limisphaerales > UBA11320 > UBA11320. The sequence goes on from DMJJ01000418.1 coordinate 5,047, forward strand.
AGAACTTCATGATCTCACGAACCAGCGGAGCGTAGTCCCCTCCCCCCTTCTGCTCCGCCACCCCCTTGGCCCCAAAGAGGATCACCTTGTGGGGGGTGGCTCCGGTGCGAAGCCCCACCAGGGTGCCGGTCCTCCCCTCCGACCAGTTGCCGGTGACGACGTCCGTGTCGGGGCTGGTGACCCGCACCACGCTCTGGCACGCGGGTCCCATCACCGCGAAGAGTGCCTCCGTGGGATGGATCCCATACCAGAAGAAATCGGGATGATGCGGCTCGGTCATCGACGGCCCGTAGGAGAGGGCGCTTCGAATCCCCCCCACGTCGGCCTTCTTGAGCTCCACGAGGCTGTCGTAGTAGCGGTAGGCCGATGAGGTGAAGCACGGGACGCCGGCCTCCCTGGCGAGGCGGAAGATTTCCACCGCCTCCTTGAGCGACCCGGCGACCGGCTTGTCGATGAAGACCGGCTTGTGGGCCCGGATCACCGGCTTCACCTGCTCCAGGTGGGGCCGCCCGTCGACACTCTCCAGCAGAACCACGTCGACCTTCGCGCAGAGCGCATCGATCGTCGGCACGATCTCAACCTGGAAATCCCGCTCCAGCTGGCGCGTGTAGTCCTCCACCCGGCTCCAGCTGCTCTCGATGTCGGGGCTCCCCCCCTTGAATGCCGCGACCACCTTGCCCCCGGGGACATGCTGCGCGTGGGCCGGGTCGTTCAGCAGCTGGGTGAACGCGATGACATGGGAGGTGTCGAGCCCGATGAGCCCGATACGGAGGTCGGCACCCCGGCTGGTGATCACTCCTGCGACAACGCTGGCGGCCAGGGTCAGGATGGGGTTGAGGCGTGGCATACGGGCGCGGGTTGAAGTCAGGCGACCGCGCTGGCGCCCGAGGGGTTGATGACGCGAATCTCGCGCTGGGGCGAGGGGATCCGGATCCGGGCCGCCTGCAGCCGGGCGAGGAGGGCCTGATTGATCTCGGCCCCCGCGGCAACGTAGTCCGGCACCTTGACCCAGGGGCGGACGGCGAGGGTGACCGCCGACTCGGCGAGCTTCGAAACCCCGATCACGGGTTGGATATCGCGAAGAACCCGCGGGTTTGCCTCCACAACCTCCCGGGCCAGGGCGATCGCCTGGTTCAGGTCGGTGTCATACGCCACCCCCACCTGGAGGTCCAGCTGCCGGATCTTCCCGTAGTTGTGGAGGATCTCGCCGACGATCTTCCGGTTTGGAATGACCACACGCGACTGGTCGGGGTGCCGCAGCGCGGTGGAGAAGAGCTCGATCGAGATCACCTCCCCCTGCACATGGAGCAGCTCGATGTACTCCCCGACCCGGAACGGCTTGGTGAAGATGATGGTCAGCCCGGCCACCAGGTTCTGGAGCACCCCCTGGAGAGCCAGCCCAACCCCGACGCCCGCGACACCCAGGCCGGCGATCAGGGGCATCAGCTCGACCCCGAGATTTTGCATCGCCAGGATCATGAAGAGGGCGAAGACCACGAGCCGCACGATCCGGACCAGCAGGAGCCGCACCGGCGGCTCCATCTGCCGCTTCTCCAGCCAGTGGGAGAAGGTGGCCCCGACCCAGCGGGCGGTCAGTGAGCCCGCCACGACGAAAAGGGTCGCCACCACGAGCTTGGGCCCGTAGCTGATGGCCTTCTCAACCAATAATGCCCGCAGATTATCAAGACGTTCGGTGTCCATGGTATGTCGGTGTACGAGGTGTGCCGCGATGCGCGACAAACCAGAAGTACCCAGTCCACGGGTGGCAGTAAACAGGAATCCATCGCCGGCAGTCGCACTTGCCATCGACCCCGGACGTTTTCTAGCCTTGCCCCCATGCGCTCTGAATCGCTCGCCTTCCTCGAGAAGCTCCTCAACACCCCCAGCCCGGTCGGTCACGAAGCCCGCGGGCAACGGGTCTGGCTCGACTACGTCAAGCGGCACGCCGAGGAGACGTACACGGACGCCTACGGAAACGCAGTCGCGGTCCTGAACCGGGGCGGGTCCCCCCGGATCATGCTCGCAGGGCACGCCGACGAGATCGGCATGGCGGTGAACTACATCGACGCCGAGGGCTATATCTACGTGCGGCGACTCGGCGGAGTGGATGCCGCAATCATGAAGGCGCAGCGGGTCACGATCCACTCCCGGAAGGGGCCCGTGCGGGGGGTTGTGGGCAACGTCGCCCCCCACCTCACCAAGCTGGAGGGGGATCGCAAGGTCCCCAAGATGGAGGACCTCTTCATCGACATCGGCACGGGAAGCCGCGCCGAAACCGAGTCGCTCGTGCGGGTGGGGGACCCGATCACCCTCGTCGACGAGTTCGAGATCCTGCGAGGCGACCTCGCGGTGAGCCGTGCCTTCGACAACCGGGTCGGCACCTTCGCGGTGGCCGAGACCCTCCGCCTGCTCGGCGCGGACCGAAAGAAGTTCGCCCCCGAGGTCTGCGCCGTCTCGAACGTCATGGAGGAGGTCGGGCTGTTCGGTGCCCGGCAGATCGCCTATGCGCTGAAGCCCGACATCGCCCTGGTGGTGGATGTGACCCACGCCACCGACTACCCGACGGTGAGCAAGATCCTCCACGGAGATGTGAAAGTCGGCAAGGGCCCCGCCCTGACCCACGGGGGCTCAAGCCATCCCGAGGTGGTGAGGCGCCTGGAGGCGGTGGCCGAAGGACTCAAGATCCCGATCCAGCACGAGGCCGTCTCGGGGACGAGCGGCACCGATACGGACGCCATCTTCTGGACCCGGGGCGGGATCGCCAGCGGGCTCATCAGCCTCCCGAACCGTTACATGCACTCCCCCGTTGAGCTCATCAGCCTCCGGGATCTCGAGCAAATCCCCCAGCTCATGGCCGGGTTCATCCGCTCGGTCAAGAAGGGGGACCAGTTCAAGGTGCGGATCTGACCCATCCCCGATCCACGGCCGCCGGATCGGGATCGATCACCTCGGGGCTGCTTCCCGGAAGGCGGCCAGGTGCCCAGCGGTGCGGACGATAAGCATGTCGTCCACGGTAACCGGCGTGGCGTGGACCGGCTCCCCCAGCTCGTTGCGGGCGAGGACCTCGAACGTGTCGCCGGCGCGCACCACACAGACCACCCCGCGCTGCGAGGCGACGTAGATGCGGCCGTCCGCCGCCGCCAGGCTCGCGTAGTAGTCCCCCACGGCCCCGAGCCGCTCCTCCTGGTAGAGCGGCTTGCCGGTCGACGGGTCCAGGCAGGTGAACATCCCCCCGTTCTTCACCATGTAGAAACGACCCCTGTAGGCCAGCGGCGAGGCGACATACGGCAGGCCCCGCTTGAAGCGCCAGAGAACCCCCTGATCCGAAACCTCGCCACGGGAGTCGGGCTTCACGGCGAACGCCTGGTTCTCCACGCGCGCGAAAATCGCGGCCATCGATTCCCACTCCTCGCGTTCCACGAACCCGTTGCGGTTTCCATCCAGGTGCTTGAACCGCTGTTTCATCGGCCCCGGCGGGAGCTCGTCAAAGCTGAAGCGCCCATCCTTGTTGGTGTCGTGCTCCGCAAGGAAATCGTCGAACTTCGGCATCCCGATCCGGTCGGAATTCCGGTCGCCGCCGGTGGTCCAGCTCGCCGTGAACAGGATCCCATCCCCGACCACCGGAGAGGTGCAGGTGATGCGCGCCAGGCCGCTCACACTCCAGCGCTCCCGGCCGTCGGAGGGGTCAAGCCCCTTGAGCCACAAGGTGCCGGGAACCACCAGATCCTCCGCCCCGTCATGCTTCCAGAGGATCGGGGTCCCGAACCCCCGGCGCATCTCGGGCCGGTCGACCCGCCAGACGAGGGAGCCGGTCCGCCGGTCGAGAGCCACCAGGAACGAGCCCCCATCCTGGTCGAGGAGCTGGATAACATGCCCACCGGCGAGGATCGGGGAGCTGCTCGCCCCATACTCCGTCTGCGTCAGCGGAAGGAGATGCCGCCAGACCTCGCGCCCCTCAAGGTCGAAGGCCAGGACCCCGATCGAACCGAAGTGGACGTAGACCCGGTCCCCATCAGTGACCGGCGTCGCGGAAGCGGGGCTCCCCAGGGAGGGATGCACCTCCTCGACCTTCTCGGGAGAAACCTCCCGACGCCAGAGCTCACGACCCGACTCGCGGTCGAGTGCCAGGGTCAACAGCTTCCTCTCCGCGCAGGCAGTGATGAACAGGCGCCGCCCCCAAAGGATGGGGGAGGAGTTCCCCGCCGGGAGCTCGACTCGCCACGCGACGTTGCTGGCGGGGCCGAAGGTGACTGGAGGACGGGCCTCGTCGGCCCCCACCCCCAGGCCGCCCGGCCCCCGGAACCGGGGCCAGGCCGCGGGGGATGGGGCCGCCGCCCCGGAAACCAAGGGGGCAAGTGCCCCCCATGCGAGGAGCAGGGTAACGATTGCGGTTTTCAAATCAGCACGCCTCTGCAGCACACCTCTGACCACCGGGTGCCGCTCCCCGTCGCCCGTCGCCTCACGCCCCACGCGATGCCCTCGCTACTGGGCGAAGTAATTCAGCGTGTAGTAGGCAGCCGGGTGCAGCAACGGCTGCCCCTGGGCGGAGCGGACCCCGGGGAGGTGAAGCTCGTGGACATGCCCTTCCTGCAGGCCGTCGATCTTGAGCCGCAGGCTCCGGCCGTCAGGGGCGACGGTGATCCCGGTGATGGTCGGCGTGGTCTTGTCGACCTCGGGACTCCCGTAGTTGCTCTGGTAGATGTAGGTGTAGGTCTCGATCTTGTAGGAGGCCACGGCCCCCGCCGTCGCGGGATCCACAGGTTCCGTGAAGGTGAGTTCAAACCCGTCCGGCTTGAGGTGCATCTCATGGATCTCAAACGGGGTGACTCCGTTCCAGACCAGGTGTTGCAGCGAATACGGCTTGCCGCCCCGGGCGCCCCACCCGCGGTCGGTCCCACCGACAAAGGCCGACCCATCGGGGCCTTGGAACACACTGAGACAGCCGGAGGCAAACCCCTCCCGGAAAGGGAAACAAGCCCCTTGGTAACGGCCCTGCACCTTTTCCATGGAGACCCTCATCAGGGTGCTGTGAGTCTGGTCGCCCACGAAGAGCTGCTCCTGAAAGCCGCCGAATCTCCCCTTGCTCAGGTCACAGAGAAAGCCGCTCGCGGACTGGCCCATCTTTGGATAGGGAAAATAAACCGCCGGGGGCCGAAGCTGCGGGATCCGCTTCGCCTCCACCATCATGCGGCTGCCGCTCTTCGGGGAGAGGATCTTCGGCCCAAGGTTCGTGGCCATCGGATACCACTTGTTTCCGTCGGGGTTGCCCATGAAGTCTCCCGGGACGAGATGCTTCAGGGAACAGGCCCCGTTCCAGGGCCCCTGGTTGTCGGTGAAGAACATATCCCCCGCGGCATTCATCCCGATGCCCCCAGGGGACCGGACGCCACTGCAGGTGGGAATCGATTTCCCCTCGGGGGTGATCCTCAGGCACCAGCCGCGGTAGAGGTTGTCGCTCGTGAACGAGCCGGTCAGGCAGAGGACGACCCACATGTTCCCCTCCCGATCAAACTTCGACCCGAAGGCGTACTCGTGGTAGTCCCCCCCGATCCCCCAGTCGTCGTTGACGGTTTCAAACCGGTCGGCCCGCCCCGACCCCCGCGTGTCCTTGAGGCGGGAGACCTCACCCCGCTGCGTGCAGTACAGCCACCCATCGCGATACGCCAGCCCCAGCACCTCATGCAAGCCGCTGGCAAAGAGCGACCACCTCGGATGGAGCGGAGGGGTTTCCAGCGGGTTCTCCAGCATCCAGATGTCCCCGATGCGGGTCGAGATGGCGAGCCGGCCGTCGGGCATCCACTCCAACGCCCCGGGCTCCAGCTGGACGCCGTCGGGGAGTTTGAACGTCAGGATCCGATAGTACTTGTCCTCCTCGGTGGCGGGGAAATCCTGGTCGAGACGGTCCTGAAGCAGCCCCTTGTAGTCGGCCGAAGGGTTCGGCTCCGCGGCCAGCGCCGCCTTCTCAGTCTCGGCACGGGTCGCCAACCGGGTGTAATGGAGCGAGGGGAGGCCCGCGGCGGCTCCGGCGCGGGGGCAGCCCCCCAGGAACAAGGCGAGGCAGGCAACCAGCGGCACGCCGGCATAGGTCACGCGGGCCAGGGATCCGCGCCACAAAGGTTCAAACAGGGTCACCATAGGATCTCCTCCACAATCTTCGCCTCCTGCCCGGTGGTGCTCACCGGGACCAGAAGCTCATAACGGCCCGACATTTTCCGAATCTGCGGCCTGGCCCCGCCCTCGAGGGTGAATTTCAGCGAGATGTGGCCGTCGACCACGTACGCCCCCCCCTTGAGCTCGATGCTCTCCCCCACCGCAGCCCGAAACCAAAGCGGCGGGAGCACACTCTCCGAACGGAGGGACAGGGTCCGGACGAACCCCGGCTCCGGCTCGCGGGGAACGGCGACGAAGGAGTCCTCCACCGCGATGCCATCGAAGGTGTAAAGGAAGATGGGCCGTCGCCGGTCATCCAGCCGATACCCCTTCATCTGATACCCGGCGGCCTTGCCCGCGTCGCCGGGCCAGGGCCGGGCCGGGCCCTCCAGCCGGGCAAACGGCGGCCCCTCGGGGAGCCGGATCACGTCGTCCCCAAGCGGAGGCTCATACCCGGCCCCCCGATCCCGGCGATGCTTGCCGGCATCGATGAACCGACCGTGCCAGAGGAGGGCGAGCCGGAGGTTGTTGGCATCGAAGGCCAGGTTCGCCTTCTCCGGATAGCCGACCCCAATGGCACGGGAGCCGGCCCCCTCGATGAAGTGACGATAAATGACCGGCTCCTGCGAGGCGACGAGCTCGATCCCCGTCGGGATCAGCCCGTCAGGGACCTTCGCCCCCTTGCCCGCGGAGAGAAAGGTCCAGATCGCCTCAAGCTGGCGACGGGTCTCCCCCCCAAGGATTTCACGATTGGCGGCCTTTCCCTCGGGCCAGAATGACGGCATGCGGGTGCCGGGGCGGAGGGCCGCCGGATCGGGGAGGTACTTGAGGAACCAGTCCCGGCGAAGGCGCTCGCTCACGGTGGTCAGGTCGAGGGCCGGGATGCCAAGCGAGTTGTGCCCGCCGAAGCGGTGGCACGCGATGCAGGAGAGCCCCCCTGCCCCGACAAGCTGGCGTCCAAACTTTGCGTCCGTGGGCCCTGCCTCAGGGGCCGGGGTTTCCGGGGTGGCATCGGCCTTCACGATCGCCTCGGCCAACCCTCCAACCGCCTCGGCCCCGAACTGCGGCATCCGGGTGGCCATATACGGCCGCACGGCCGCCTTCTGCAGGAGTACCTTTGGAATCCAGTCGGCCCGAAGCTTGTCCCCGACCCGGTTGAGATGCGGCGGGATCCTTCCCTCATCCCCGAGATCGGCCTTGTCCACCGTGGTGAAATACTCGGCGCGAGCCTCGACCGGTCCCCCGATGCCGTCACGGGAGTGACAGGCGAAGCAGTTGAGAAGGGTCATTCGGCGGGTGACCAGGCTTCCGGGATCGAGTGGCGCCGCGAGCGACGCAGGGGAGGAAACCACCCCTCGCAGCGCGCTTCGCTGTTCGTCGGAAAGCCCGAACGCAGGCACCCCCGACCTGGGGTCCGCCAGGCATCCGCCCGGCTTCGCGGCATCCAGGGAGGCGAGCGCCGGAGCCTTCAGGGAGGAGGGCACCTCCCCGCCGGGCCCCAGCCGGTGGCAGGCGGCACACCCCAGGGAGGCGAAGAGCTCCCGCCCGCGGGCCACCTTGGCGGGGTCCAGCGTGAGCGTCTCGGCCCCCAGGGGGATCATCGATCGCCCGACGTGGGAAAGCAGCGCAGCGGGGATCGCCCGCTTGGGACGACCCGTCTCCTGCCAGGCCACAGAAAGCTCCCCCCCCGCATACTCATTGAAATAGGAGAGCGCAATCGAGTGCTCGCCCGCCCCAAGGTCGAGCTTGCCACTCTTCTCCTGCGGCGGATGCACCCCATCGTTGTCGACCACCAGCCGGCCGTCGATCCAGAGCCGCGCCCCGTCGTCCGCCGTGACAAAGAAGGTGTAGGTGTTGCTCCGGGTCAGGGTCAGGAGCCCGGTGAACCGGAATGCGATCTGCTCGTTGCGTTTTTTGGGGGAAAGCGAGAACTGGTCGATGCTGCCGGTGGCGGTCGGGACCGCGGAATCGATCCCGCCCGTGTCGCGCATGAGCTTCTCAAAATACTCAAACTGCAGACCCGGCACCCGCACGGCGGGCCCCTGGGGCCCGGTGCTCTCAGCCTGAGCCCGCAGCAGGTAGGTTGCGACCGCGATCGCCTCTCCCGGGGTCAGGTTCATCGAGGGCATCCGGCCCGAGGGCCGGGCCTGGAGCGGATTCTGAAGAAACCGGGCCAACTCCTGCACCGTGGTCTTCCGCGCCAGGTCGCCGAGCGGCACCGAGGCTTCCGCAAGCGTGGCCACCGCCTCGGCTCCCCCCTCACCCGCCGGGGCCTGGGGGGCATGGCAGGCGACACAGCCCACGGAGTGATAGAGAACCTTCCCCTGCTCCACGAGATGCGGGCTGTAGCCCGCCGGAACGGGGACGTTTGTGCCGGTGAGCGACCCAAGAAACTGCACCAGGGCATCGACTGCGGCCGACTTCGCCCCGGCGTCGAGCCCCCGCAGCAGGTCGGGCATCGGGGTGCCGGGCTTCGCGGCCCTGGGATCGGAGAGAAAGGCCCTCAGATACTGGGGCGTGACCCGCGCACCGACGTCCGCCAGGACCGGCGCCTGCCGCGGGGAGACCCGCGCAAGCACGGCCGCATCGGCGGCATGGCACGCGACGCAGTTGAGCTCGCCGAGCAACAGCTCCCCGGCCGGCACCACCGGCCCGGAACGGACCACGGGCCCCAGGACCACGCCCCGGGAGGCCGCCGGGACCGCTCCCATCAACGGAAGCCGGGAAAGCACGGCGAGGGCCCCAAGCGCTGCCGCCCACCGGCACCAGGCATGAACACGACCAGTCTGCTTCATCAGATTTGATTCGTTGGCTGACGTCTGCCCTCCCCGCCGCAGACTCCAGGCCACGAAGGCCGGGGCCCGCACCGGGGAACCGTGAGGTGTTACTGGAATCAGGTCACGGTTTCAACTGGGCGGTTGGAAAATCTGGCTCCCCGGCCTGGCTCCACGCTTTGGGGTTGCGCTCAAAGGGGGGGGGTCCGCAGACTCCCGCCATGGGTCTGGATGTCCACGGTCTGAGGCTGCTGCTCGAGGCGAAGCGACGAGGGGTCGCCTTCGACCGCACCCTCACGTTCGGCCGGATCGAGCTCGCCGTGATCCCGTCCCACGCCGCCGCCCTGCTCGAGGGGGAGGGCCTCCCCGGGGACGAGGTGGCCGCGCTGGCCTCCCTCCCCCCCTCCGCGCGGTTCGCCGAGCCGGTGTTTCGCTCCCTGGGAGCCCGGGAGATCCTCTCCCTGGACGCCTCGGCATACCAGTCGGCCTCCGTGGTCCACGACATGAACCAGCCGATTCCCGAAGGGATGAAGTCCGGGTTCGATCTCCTCTTTGACGGGGGATCGATTGAACATGTGTTCAACTTCCCGGTGGCGATTCGCAATTGCATGGAACTGGTGAAGCCCGGCGGCTCGCTCCTCATCCACACCGCGGCCAACAACTGCATGGGGCACGGGTTCTACCAGTTCAGCCCCGAGCTCTTTTACCGGGTCTTCTCGGCCGCCAACGGATACGAGGTCGTCCGGATGATCCTGCACGGATCGGGCCCCCTCGGCTCCTGGTACGACGTGGCCGACCCGGCGGTCATCCGGTCGCGTGTCGAGCTGATCAGCTTCATGCCGACACAGCTCCTCCTGCACGCACGCCGGCTCTCGGCCGGCCCGATCCTGACCACCCCGCCGCAGCAGAGCGACTACGTGACCGAGTGGGACCGGAAGGCTGCCGCCCAGGGATCCGCGAGCCCCGCTCACCCCTCCCCGCTGGGCGGGGTGCTGGCGGAATGGAGGGATGCCTTTCCACGGGTGGCCGGGATGGTCCGGGCCGTGCGCACCGGGCTGCATTTCTACCGGACGCAGTCGCTCTGGAACCGGACCTTCTTCAAGAAGGATCCCGGGTTTCGCCCCAGGAACCCCACGGGCTCGGCGTAGACCGCCAGGGGGGGCCCCCGCGGGCCGGATCCGGGGCGGCATCGCCGAGTCGACCCCCGGTGTCGGGAGAGGAGGAAGGGGGACCAAAGTCCCCATCCAGGGAGACCTTCGACCCATTGTTGAAAGGCTGCCCGACAGGTTAGGAAGGAGGGCATGAAAGACTTGGATCTCGGCCCCCGGGCCGCCCGCGCCGCAGGAGGCCCCGTCCGCCACGGTCACCCGCTGCTCCCACGGCTCCTGCCCCTCCTCCTGCTCACCCTGCTTTGCGGGCTCGGCCGGCCCGGTGCCGCGCGGGCAGCAGCGAATTGCGTCACCCTTTTCTGTCCCCCGACGATTGAGATTCTCTGCGCCCCCCCGGAGGGAGCCATTGTCCCCTTCAAGGTGACGGGGAGCAGCACCTGCGCCCGGGTCCTGACGATCACCTGCACCCCCCCCTCCGGAAGCTTGTTTCCACCGGGAACCAACACCGTGGTCTGCCTCGGCAAGGACAGCGCCGGCAACCAGGCCACGTGCAGCTTCGACGTCGTGGTGCACCCGGCCGGGCAACCCGTCATCACGGCACCGGCCTCGGTCCAGGCCTCCTGCACCGATGCGAATGGCTCGATCGTGGCCTTCAGCGTCACCGCCAGCTCCCCGTGCAGCACCGCACCCGTGACCGTGACCTGCACGCCCCCCTCCGGAAGCCGTTTTCCGATCGGCACGAACCTCGTGACCTGCGTCGCCA
>DMJJ01000522.1:0-9157 GCA_003452185.1 Verrucomicrobiales bacterium
CCCCACCCCGCCCACCCCCGCGGATGCCCCCTCTCTCCAGCACCTCCAGGTTCGGGATGTCGCCCTCCTGCCACGGGACCCGCAAGGAACCAAGGGGTTCTGAGCCGGATGGACCGCCGGAGCTTCCCGGCGAAGCCTCTTTCGCCCCACTCCCTGCTTCAGCCTCCGCCCATTCGCTCCGATGGGATCTTCGGACGGCGTCAAACGCGCTCTCGAACCGGTCCGTGACCCTCTGGGGGGGCCGGCTCCGTCCCCCTTGAACCTATGGCTACTTGGACAATCGCCCGTCGCGTCGGAACGGGCTTCTCTTTGGTGCTGCTCGTCTTGCTCGTGCTGGGGGGCTTCGCCGCCTTCGAGCTTACCCGGATCGTTGGTACGAGCCGGGAGATCGCCACCGATCAGGTTCCCTGCCTCCTCGCCATCACCACCACGGAGGCCAGGATGGAGGAGGGGCTGGCGCTCCTGTACCGGCACCTCGCGCTTGCGCGAAAGGGGGAGCTGGAGAACGAGGTGCGGACCAACCTCGCTCTGGCCGACAAGGCGATCGCCGCGTACGATGCCACCAACCCTTCCGGGGATGACCTGAAGCGATGGACCGAGTTCAAGGCGGTGCGTGCGGAGTACGTCGGGCATTGGGCCCCCTTCCTCAAGCTCAGCAACGAGGGAAAGCAGGCCGAAGCCCTCGATTTAATGAAATCGAAGATCGAGCCTGGGTTTGAAAAGGCTGACGCGCTGATGGCTGACCTGGTTGATTTCAACGAGAAGGACCTTGTGGCGGCAAACGAGCGCAACCTCGCCGCCGGAAGCTCCGGGAAGCGCTGGCTCACCCTGGGCCTGCTCGCCTCCTTCGTCCTCGCCGGGGCGATCGCCCTCCTGATCACCCGCGGGCTGAACCTCCACCTCCGGGGCATCGCCACAAACCTCGGGGAAGGGGCCGCGCAGTTTGCCAGCGCCTCGCGCCAGGTGGCCGCCGCCAGCCAGCGCCTCGCCGAGGGGGCGAGCCAGCAGGCCGCCAGCCTGGAGGAGACCAGCGCCTCCCTGGAGGAGATGACCAGCATGGTGAAGCGCAGCGCCGAGGCGACGCAGCAGGCCCGCCGGGTCGCCGCCGAGACCCTCCAGTCCGCCCAGTCCGGAGCCACCTCCAACCTGCGCCTCAACGAGGCCCTCGCAACGATCCGCGATGCCGCCGAGGAAATGCGGGTCGCCGTCGAGGGGATCAAGGCCTCGAGCGGCAACGTCGCCAAGATCATCAAGACCATCGACGAAATCGCCTTCCAGACCAACATCCTCGCCCTGAACGCTGCCGTCGAGGCGGCCCGCGCGGGGGAGGCCGGCATGGGCTTCGCCGTCGTGGCGGACGAGGTTCGCAATCTCGCCCAGCGCAGCGCCCAGTCGGCCCGCGAGACCGCCGGGCTGATCGCCGCCGCGGTCGAGCAGTCGGAGCGCGGGGTCGCCGTCAACGAGCGCGTCGTGGGAGCCGTCCACACGGTCACCGGGGCCGCCTCCGATGTCGCCAAGTCGCTTGAGGAGATCGTCACCCGCGTCCGCCAGGTCGAAGGCCAGGTGAGCGAGATCGCCTCCGCCTGCACCGAACAGGCCCAGGGGATCAGCCAGGTCAACACCGCCGTCGCCAGCATGGACAAGGTCACCCAGTCGAGCGCCGCCGGGGCCGAGGAGACCGCCAGCGCCAGCGAGCAGCTCAACGCCCAGGCCCTCGCCGTCGAGGATCAGGTCCGGACACTCCTCAGGCTCGTCGGGGCGAGCGCCAGTGGCGGTGGCGATGCCCCTGCAGCCACCGACACGCCCGGCATCGCGCGATCCACAGTCCCGGGTGCTGGCTCCTCCTCCACTCCACACTCCGGTGAGGCCGCGCCCACCCCCTCGCCCAAGGCCCTCGAGGGATTCGAGGTTCGGGATTCCGCGAAGACGTCGGTCTCGTCCCTCGATCCGAAACAGTTCTAGCCCGAATCCCCAATCCTCAGGCGCTGGGTTCTTGATCGGCAGGGGAATTGGGATGGGAGGTCAGACGCACCCAGGACCCGCCGGTGCTTCTCCTGAAATCCGGCTCTGCGGATTCCATGGGTCGCGACTCGGTCACCGATCCATCCCGGCCCGGGGTCCGCTTCCTCCCGGGAGATAATTGAAGACGCCGTGCCCGCGGCTGCCTACCCTCCCTCCCCATGGGCGAAGAATCCCTTGTCGTCAACGAAGTCTACCTGAGCCTCCAGGGAGAGAGCACCTTTGCGGGGATCCCCTGCGTTTTCGTGCGGCTCACGGCCTGCAACCTCCGGTGTTCCTACTGCGACACCGCCTACGCCTTCACCCAGGGGAGCCGTCGGCCCCTCTCCGAGGTCCTGTCCGAGGTCTCCCGGCTCGCCGCCCCGTTCGACCCGGCCTCCTCCCTCCCCACTCCCCACGCGGCCGCCATCGGGCGGCTCCCCCTGGTGGAGCTCACCGGCGGGGAGCCCCTCCTCCAGCCCGCCGCCCTCCCCCTCATGCGGCAGCTCTGCGACCTCGGGTTCACCGTGCTCCTGGAGACCAGCGGGGCCCACGACATCTCGCGGGTCGATCCGCGGGTCCACCGGATCATGGACCTCAAATGCCCCAGCTCCGGGGAGTCCGCCCGCAACCGGTGGGAAAACCTCCCCCACCTCACCCCCCGCGATGAAATCAAGTTCGTGATCGGCTCCCGCGAGGACTACGAATGGACCCGCGAGCAGATTCACGCGCACGGGCTCGCCGGCCGGTGTCCCCTCCTGGTCTCGTGGGTTCACCCCCTGCAGCCCGGCCAGCAGGATCCCTCCCTCAAGCCGGTCCCGGCCGGCCAGACTCCGATTCCCAGGCTGGAGCTCGTCGATCGGATCCTCAAGGACGCCCTTCCCGTGCGATTCCAGCTCCAGATGCACAAAGTGCTCTGGCCGCCCGACCAGCGGTCGGTCTGAGAGGGCGCAACGCCGCAGGGTGGGAGCGGCGGAGGTGGGAGCGATGAGCCGCTCAGGAGCCGCTCAGGAGATGTACCGCGGGGGATGCACCGGCCCGAGGCTGTGCTTCTCGAGAAGTTCGATGAAGCGCTGGATGCCGCGTCGCTCGTCGCTCCCGAGGTGGTAGTGGATGTGCCACCCGAGGTAATCCTTCCGGAAATCGAGGTCGTACTCGGGCCGGCTCGAGATGATGTGGTCCAGGGTGTCCATCCCGAAGTCCCGCGCCTCCCGGAGCAGCCGGCAGAGCTTCGGGCTCCCGGCCCCGCGGCGGATGGCCCAGACGGCGTACACGAACGGCAGCCGGGTGAGCTCAAACCATGCCTCCCCCAGATCCCAAAGCTCATGGCCCGTTCCCGCACGGACGAAGTCGATGGCCGGATCCCCGATCAGCAGCACACACTCCGCCTCCCTCGCCGCGGCGTAGTCGGGGAGCGGCTTGAGCTCGGGATGAAGCCCCCGCTCCGCCAGCAGCACCTTCAGCAGGTTGACGCTCGTCAGCGAGGCCGTGTCGCAAAGGATCTCCCGAACCTCGGAAAGCGGCTTTCGGTGTCCCACCACCACGCTCTTCACTTCACCGAGCGAGGCGATGGCAATCCCGTCCAGGATGTCGTACCGCTCCGAGAAGAGGACCGCGCTGATGCTCAGGAGCGCTGCCTCGAGCTCGTCGCGCTCGAGCATCTCCGCCAGCCTGGACGGGGGGGCGAAACAGATCTCCTCCTCCAGCCCGCGGGTCAATGGCACGGAGTTGAGGTACGGCACCGATCCGACCCTGTGGGGCTTGAGCGACCCCTCGAGCTCCCCCTCCCGCTGCGTCGCCGCCGCACGCCGCTCGCGCTCGATCCGCCGCGTGATCTCCTCCGCGCTTTCACGCGGGGCCATCCGAAGTCTTGGAAGCTCGTCGCCAGGTGCCATGTCCATGTGCGGGAGGGAGCCTAGGCGACCCCGGCCGGATTGGAAACCTTGATCGGCTCGTAAAAGGTGTCGCGCTGCACCGGCTCGCGCCCCGCCTCCCGGATCGCCCGCACCATCTCGACCTCCGTCTGGAGCTGGGGGGTTGTCGATCCCGCCATGTGAAAGATGTGCTCCTCGAGGATCGTCCCGTGGAGGTCGTCCGCCCCGTAGCTCAATGCCACCTGGGCCAGCTTCATCCCGAGCCCGACCCAGTACGCCGTGATGTGATCGAAATTATCGAGGTAGATCCGGCTCACCGCCACCGTCCGCAGCGAGTCGAACCCCGTCGGGGCGTGCTTCACCGGGATCCCGTTGTTCTCGGGATGATACGCCAGGGGAATGAACCCGGTGAACCCGCGGGTTTCGTCCTGCAGCGCCCGGAGTTGCCGGAGATGGTCGACCCGGTCCTCAATCGACTCGACATGCCCGTAGAGCATCGTGCACGTGCTCCGCCCCCCGAGCTGGTGCCAGGTCCTGTGGACCTCCAGGTACTCGGCTGCCGACTCCTTGCCGCGGGCGATCGTCGACCGGACCTCCGGGCGGAAGATCTCCGCCCCACCCCCGGTCAGGGAATCGAGACCCGCCTCCCGCAGCGCCACGAGGGTTTCGCGGGGAGTGCGGCGCGCGAGCCACGCCAGGTGCAGGATCTCGATCGCCGTGAAGCATTTCAGCTGGAGCCGCGCGTCAAGCCGCTTCAACTCACGGAGCATCTCCAGGTAATAGGTGAAGGGGAGCGAGGGGTGGAGCCCCCCGACGATGTGCAACTCCGTGATCCCGATCGACAGGGCCTCCCGCGCCTTTGCCACCACCTGCTCCACCGTCAGCTCAAAGCCGTCGGCATCCCGCTTCTTCCGCGCGAAGGCGCAGAACTGGCAGCTCAGGATGCAGTAGTTCGAGTAGTTGATGTACCGGTTCAGGATGTAGCTCGCCCGGTTCCCCACCTTTCGCTCCCGCACCGCGTCGGCGATCGCCCCCAGCGCGTTGAGATCCCGGGTCTGGAAGAGGCGGAGCGCCTCCTCGTCCGTGATGCGGCCCCCGGCCACGACCTTTTCATGCACGTCACGCAGGCTGCTCTGTTTGAGGAGAAGGTTCATCGGCGAAGGCGGAAAAAGTCGGGAAACACCACCTCGGCCAGCGTCACCACGAGGAACACGGCACTGATCACCGCGTTCAGCTTGAAGAACGCCGTGTTGATCCAGTGGAGGCTGCGGCGGCGGGCGATGATGTGCTCCAGGAGGAGGCAGACCAGGATCATCGCCATCCCGATGAAGTAGGCATGGCGGAATTTGGCCAGCAGGCCGAAGGCCGCCAGCAGGCACCACATCACCATGTGGGCGAGGAACGCAGCCATCAGGGCGTTCTTTGGACCCCAGGCCACCACCAGGCTCCGGAGCCCGTGCGTCCGGTCAAACTCGTAGTCCTGCAGCGCGTAGATGATGTCGAACCCGATCAGCCAGAAGACCACCGCCACCCCCAGGAACACCGGCTGCCAGGAGAGGCTTCCGCGGACCGCCAGCCACGCGCCGACCGGCGCCAGCCCCAGGGCGATTCCCAGGAAGAGGTGCGTGTAATCGGTGAACCGCTTGGTCAGGGAATAGAAACAAACCACCCCGAGGGCCACCGGCGAGAGCTGGAAGCAAAGGGGATTGATGCACCACGCGACGCCGACAAGCCCCGCGGCCGAAAGGGCCCAGAGGGTCCAGGCCGACGCCACCCGGATGCGTCCCGCCGGGAGATGCCGCCCCGCGGTCCGGGGGTTCAGGGCGTCAAACCTCCGGTCCACGATCCGGTTGAACGCCATCGCGCACGTGCGGGCGCAGACCATCGCCGCGATGATCAGGAGAAAGAGGCGCCACCCCGGCCAGCCCCGGTTCTCACGGGCCGCGATGGCCATGGCCGCCAGGGCGAACGGCATCGCGAAGATCGTGTGGCTGATCTTCACAAAGTCGGCCCAGTCGCGAAGAGTGGAGAGAAGTCCCATCAGGCAGTTGTCAGGTTGATTGGTATCCCGTTTCAGGAGGCCGGCCGGCTCACTCCGGGTCGGCCCTCCACCGGGGGGAGAGGGAGTGCTCCACCCCCATGTGGTCAAGGACCCGGGCGACCACGGTGTCGACCACCTCCACAATGGTGGTGGGACGGGTGTAAAATGTCGGGTTCGCGGGAATCAGGGTCGCCCCGGCGAGCAGCAGGAGCTCAAAGTTCTTCACATGGATCAGGCTGATCGGGGTCTCCCGGGGGACCAGGATCAGCTTCCGCCGCTCCTTCAGCATCACATCCGCACCCCGCAGCAGGACGTCAGATCCATGCCCATGGGCGATCCGCCCCAGCGTTCCCATCGAGCAGGGGATCACCACCATCGCATCGAATGGATTTGATCCGCTCGCGAAGGGAGCGTTCATCGACTTCACGTTGTGGCGCTGCACCCCTTCCGGGATGCGCAGCCCCTCCGGCAGCTCCTCCTCAATGACCTGCAGGGCATAGGAGCTGAGGACCACATGGATCTCATGCTTCCGGGGGTCCAGGTTGTCCAGCAGGCGCTGGGCATACAGGATCCCGGTGGCTCCGGTGATGGCGACGACAAATTTCATTCCGTGTGGGCTTCCGCCGACGGGACGTGACCCCCGGCCACGTGGCCGTGAGCCAGGGACTATGCCCAACCTCAGCGGGGGGGGCAAGGGGGCGGACCGGGATTCCGGGCCCGGGGGGACCCAAAAAAAGCATGGCCTCATCCTCCCTGGATCTGCTATGGGTATGCGGTTGAATTACACGAATATCGACACGCTATGACGACCCCAGCACCGGCCGCCCACGTCCCCCAGGCAACCCATCTGGTTCGAGAGTTCCAGGTCGATTCCCTCCCGGTGCGGGTCTATGCCGATCGCCCTTCCCTCGGGAAGGACGCGGCCCGCATGGCCCATGAGTGCCTGACCGCCGCCCTCGCCCGCCAAGGCCAGGCCGCCGTCATCCTCGCCACGGGCAATTCCCAGATCCAGTTCCTCGACGAGCTCGTCCGCCTCGGGGGAATCGACTGGTCCACGGTCACCCTCTTCCACATGGACGAATACCTCGGCCTCGACGGCGGCCACTCCGCCAGCTTCCGCCGCTACATGCGCGAACGGGTTGAGAGCCGGGTCCGTCCCCGGGTCTTTCACTACCTCGAGGGGGATGCCATGGAGCCGATCCGGGAGTGCGATCGCTACAGCGCGCTGCTCGCGGCCCAGCCCATCGACCTCTGCTGCATGGGGGTCGGGGAGAACGGCCACATCGCGTTCAATGACCCGCCCGTCGCCGACCTTGCCGACCCCCTCCGGGTCAAGATCGTGAAGCTCGATCGCGCCTGCCGCATGCAGCAGGTCGGGGAGGGCCATTTCCCCTCGCTGGAGGCCGTCCCGCAGTACGCCCTCACCCTCACCATCACCGCGCTCTGCTCCGCGCGGCGGATCATCTGCATCTCTCCCGAGAAGCGAAAAGCCCAGGCCGTGAAGGCCATGCTCCAGGGGCCGATCGGCCCGTCCTGCCCGGCCTCCGCCCTCCGCCGGCAGCCCCAGGCCACCCTGCTCCTCGATACCGATAGCGTGGCGCTGCTCGGCTGAGCCCGGCCGGCCCCCCCCGCTTCCCGCTCCCGGGAGAGGCACCGGGTAAACCCGGGTCGAATGCCCGCGGGGGGGTCGTGCGTCGAAGTCCGCATGACATCCTTTCCCTCCGGCCCGGTTCTGCCACGCCTTTTGCTCGCCGCCCTGCTGCTCCTCCGCGTCGGCGCAGCCCGCGCCGGCGGCGTGGAGCTTTCCATCGAGGGGGAGTGGGGCCTGCGGGTCTCCATCCCGGCCGGTGCCACGGGCCCCGGCTCGCCCGCCCGCTCCGGCAGCGTCACGGTCCCCCCGCCCGAGGCGATCGTCGTCCTCGGCGAGCGTCATGACTCCCTCCCCCGCTTCAACCCGGGGGCCGGAGGCTGGGTCAAGGGAGCGCAGCTCAAGGGGGTTCGTGCCCAGGAGACCACCACTCCGTTTCTTCTCGATCGCGCCTCCCTCGTGGTGAGGTCGGGAGCGGATGCGGCCTCCGAGGCCTACCGGCCCGGGGAGGATTACGAGGCCGACCTCGCCTGGGGGACGTTCGGCCGCGCGGCGGCGGGGCGGATTGCCGAGGGGACGCCCGTGTATGCCAGCTATCGCTACTTTCCCCTCCGGCTCGATGCCCTCGTGCTCACCCCCGCCGGGGGGCTCGAGTTGAGGCGCGGAGAGCCCCGCTCCGCCGCCCCCAAGGCCCCCGCGCCGGCGGACGGGGAGCGGGTCCTGGCCCATGTCTGGATCCCGGGCGCCATCCCCCGCCTCGCCCCGGCCCATCTCTTCCCGATCCTTGAAGACCGCTACCCCGAGCCCCCCAAGGCCCACCCGTCGGTCGCCGAGCAGAGGATCCCCAACACCTTCCGCAAGCTCGCCTCCGGATCCCCGGTGCGTGTGCTGGCCTGGGGCGACAGCGTGACCGACGGGGGATACGTCCCCGATCCCTCGCGCAACCGGTGGCAGGAACAGTTTGTGCGGCGCCTCCGGGAGCGGTTTCCCGGCTCCCGCATCGAGCTTGTAACGGAGGCCTGGGGCGGGCGGAACACCTCCAGCTACCTCGGCGAGCCTCCCGGAAGCCCCCACAACTACCGCGAAAAAGTCCTGGCAGCGAAGCCTGACCTCATCGTCTCGGAGTTCGTCAACGACGCGGGGTTCAACCCGGACCAGGTCGAGGAGCGGTACTCCAAGCTCCTGGGCGATTTCCAAGGGATCGGGGCCGAATGGATCATCCTCACCCCCCACTACGTCCGACCCGACTGGATGGGGCTCGATCGCGAGCGCGACATCGACAACGACCCCCGCCCGTATGTGGCCGGACTTCGTGCCTTCTCCCTCAAGCACGGGATCGCCCTCGCCGAGGGTTCCAAGCGATACGGTCGCCTTTGGCGGCAGGGGATTCCCTACACCACCGTGATGCTCAACTCAATCAACCATCCCGACCCCTTCGGCATGAGCCTTTTTGCCGACGCGTTGATGGAGCTCTTCCCCTAAATTCCATCTGCCGGGGAATCTTGTGGCGTTGGGAGGAGCGTTCGGAAAACCCGACTCGCTCGCGATCCGGGCCTCGCCCTCCCCTGTAGCCACCGACGTCAGGAGGTGGGCCCGCGCGGAGCGGGCTTCCCCTCTCTCTCGCAGCAGGTGGTTCGGAGTCCCCATTGCTGAGCT
>DMJJ01000522.1:9562-9820 GCA_003452185.1 Verrucomicrobiales bacterium
TGAGCATGACTCGCCGTGCTTCGCCCTCCCCTGTAGCCACCGACGTCAGGAGGTGGGCCCGCGCGGAGCGGGCTTCCCCTCTCTCTCGCAGCAGGTGGTTTGGAGTCCCCGTTGCTGAGCTTGGGTGGAGGGGAATGTTCCCGCCCCCGACCTCCTGACGTCGGTCGCTACAGTCGGAGGGGGAGGGGTGGGGGTGAGCATGACTCGCCGTGCTTCGCCTTCCCCTGTAGCCACCGACGTCAGGAGGTGGGCCCGCGC
>DMJJ01000229.1 GCA_003452185.1 Verrucomicrobiales bacterium
GGGGAGGAGGAGTGCGGGGATCTCACGATGCCCCGCTACCGTGGACGGCCGTAGCGGCTCTCGTGAGAGAGCCGCCAGCTTTCTTGGGAGCAGCCGGCGTGGAGCGGTCGACAGCATTCCTGTAGCCACCGACGTAAGGAGGTGGGCCCGCGCCGAGCGGGCCTTCCCCCCCCCGTTCCCGTGCGGGCGTGCGTTGCTGAGGTGGGGTGGAGGGGAATGCTCCCGCGCCCGACCTCGTGACCTCGGTCGCTACAGGGGCGGGGGAGGGGAGGACCAGGCTGCGCTGGTCTCCCACGATCGTCTAGGGGGCGAACAGCTCGCCCCAACGCGCCCCCAACTCGTCGCCCGCAGACTCGATCACTTCCGGCGCATACGCCGGCCGTTGCGACTGCACCTGGTCCGACGTGAACGGTGACGGGATTCCCGCTCGGATCCGCCTGCGTGCCGGCGCCGGAAGCGTCGACCCATTCCGCGACCCGGGTGCAGGTGGCCGTGGAGATTACTTCAGGTCCCCGATACTTCCGGCTGCACAAGCCCCAACCTTGACCTCCCCGCGTCATCGGCGACCCTGTCCGCGTCCCCTTGCCCTCCTTCGTTGAGGCTCGGCACTCGCGGCCTCATGGTGGCTACCTGGCGATCAGGAGGAAGTAGGCTGAAGGGGTCGACTTGCTGAATCCACCAGGAACCAGAAAGCTGAACGGGCCGCTCGCCCCAAAAATGTTTGTGGCAAGAGGCTGCCACTGCGACACCGGGATCGTCAGGCTCGGCGAGGTCACCAGCACGTAGCTTCCCGCAATCGTGTTCGTTCCCCCAAACGCAAGCCCACCCCCCGACGCATCCAGTTTCGTCAGCCTCGCCACACTCTTCACGGTGAGACTGGCCCCGGCCGAGTAGTTCGTACCCCCGGCATTCGTGAACTTCGCCCGATACGAAAGACCGTTGTCACCCTGAACCGCGAGGAACATGAGGTTCGTCGTTCCTGTCCCTGCGAGGTCGACGTAGGTGATCCCATGGTCGTGGCTCACCTGCCAGGCCGGGATCGGTGTGGGGCGGCCGGCGGCTGTCGCGGTGAAGCTCGCCATCGACGCCTCGAACACGGTCTGGTTGGCCGGGTGTTGGAGGATCGTCGGAGGGAGGTATACCGAGATCGTCGCGACCTGGCTCGTCACCGACCCCACCACATTCGTGAACAGGCTCCGATACCTGGACCCGTCATCGAGTGAGGCAGGAATCAAAACCAGATTGGTGCCGGTCGCCCCCGCCAGATTCACGAAGCTCAACCCTCCGTCGGTGCTCTTTTGCCACAGCTGCGCCGGCGCCGGTTCTCCAACCGCACGCGAATAGAGCGTCACGCTCCTGCCATACACAACCCCCACCGACTCCGGCTGAACCAGCACGCGCGGGAGGGTCTCGACCGTCAGAATGGCATAGCTTGAGCCGGTGGTGCCGATGGAGTTGCGGTAGATGACCCCGTACCGGTTCCCGTTGTCACCCTCGGCCGCGATCGCGGTGTAGTTCGTGTGGGTCGCCCCTGGGATGGGGGTGAAGGTAAGTCCGCCATCGCGGCTCACGCTCCACTGGACGGTGGGCGCCGGGGAGGCGCTGGCATCAGAGGTCAACGTGAACGTCTGACCAGCGAACACGGTGATGCTGGCGGGGGAGAGGGTCATGTGGGGGGGCCAGATTACCGTGATCTCCGCGGCGGCGGTGGTGGCGGTTCCCAGCAGGTTCTGAAACACGGCGCGATACTGATGGCCGGTCAGGGGGGCGGCGGCGGGGAAGCTGTAGGTTTTTGCGGTTTCGCCGGGAATGTTGGTAAAGGTGATGCCGCCATCCGCACTGGCCTGCCACTGCACCAGAGGAGGGGGTGTGCCGGTGGCATCGGCCGTGAGGTTGATGACCGTTCCCTCGGTGCGTGTCTGCGGCACGGGGCCCAGGGTGATGGCCGGTGCGGCCTGTACCGTGAGCCGTGCACCCGCGGTCGTGGCGTTGCCCACCGGGTTCGTGAACACCGCGCGATACCAGTGGAGATTGTCTGCCGCCGAGGCGGTGAAGGTGAGGGAGAGTGCCGTGGCCCCGGCAATGTTGCTGAAGGTGGCGCCGTTGTCAGCGCTCAGCTGCCACTGCACCGTTGGGGCCGGGAATCCCGTGGCCGCCGCGGTGAGGGTGACGGTCTGGGCCTCGGTGGTGGTCGTCCAGGCTGGATTGAGTGTGATGACAGGAGCCGTGTTCACGTTGAGGCGTGCGGCCGGGGTTGCGGCGATGCCGAGGTAGTTGCTGTAGATCGCGCGGTAGTAATGGCCGTGATCCGTGGCCTGTGCGGTAAAGCTCAGGACATCCGCCGTTGCTCCGGTCATGTTGGAGAAGCCGCCACTTCCGCCCGGGCTCACCTGCCACTGCACGGTGGGGGCCGGCCTGCCGCTGGCTGCCGCCGCAAACGAGACCGTGGTTCCCGCGTTGACGGTCTTGTCGGAGGGGGTGGAGACAACCACCGGAGCGATGTTCACCGTGAGGGTGGCCGCGGGCGTGGTGGCCGTGCCGAGCGGGTTCGTGAAGACGGCGCGGAACTGCTTGCCGTTGTCGGCCGCCTGCGCCGGGAACGAGAGGGTTGTCGAGGTGGCGCCCGGGATGTCGACGAACGTCACGCCCCCATCCGTGCTGACCTGCCATTGGACCGTGGGGGTTGGGAAGCCGGAAGCCGTCGCCGCAAACCCCACCGTGATGCCGGCAGAAACCGCAATGTCGCCGGGGGCCCCGGTGAGCTTGGGTCCGCTGTTCACAGTGAGAAGGGCGCCGGCGGTGAAGGTCACCACCCCCCCGGCGATGAGCGTCTGGCCTGCAGGGTTCACCCTGATCGACGGCGCGGACTGCGCCAAGGCCCCGGAGAGGGAGAAGAGGCACAGGAGGAACGTGCAGAAAAGCGAACTCGCGATACGAATGAGACGGGGACCCCCCGCAAACGACAACGGCATGGTGCGCACCCTAATGTACCGCGACCTTCGTTGAAAGCGGAAAGCGGTCGTGGTGAGTCAAGAACACACAACAAAAAAGGGAGAGCTTGTGATCCTGCCCGTGCGGTCCAGCATCCGTCACATCCAGCGAGTCCGGGCGAGACCTGTCGAACGGAAGGGGATGGTGCGCGCGGCGGACGCTGAACCCGATTCATGCGCTTCGCTCCCATTCGCAAAAGCACCCCCTCAGGGCCGTAACATGGACGATTCTTCATATCGGACTTTTTCCGACCCCGAACGCACACCACCCCGAAGCGGGCAAACTCTGTCAGGAATTGTCAGGAAACGGACGGCGAGCTCCGGCGGTCAGCGCTCTCGCCTCGAGCTCCTTGAACCGCAGGTGCTATGGCTCCCCCGAGCGCTACGGTACCACGCGCAGCCTGAAGTAGCGGCCGGTCTGGTCGACCTTGAACGAACTCACAATCTCCTCCGAGGAAGCGGTGAATTGTGAGCCGGTCTGAGACCACGTAACGAGGTCGAACGATGACTCGAGAACGTATTGCACCCCGGGCGCCACATGCTGGGTCACCTTGACTGTCTCCACCGCGATCTCGACGCTCGGCAGCATGGCGAGAAGGGTCAGAGCCGCGGAGATCTTCAGCCCCGAGGCATACTGATGCCCGTCGGGACCGCGACCCGCGAGGAAGTCAACGGTGTCCCCGGGCAGGAGAACCACCTGGTTGGTGTAATTGGTCGAGGAGCTTGGCGCCAAGTTCGCTCCAAAAACCTCCACCCCTCTCACGGCCACATGAAAATCTGCATCCTGGCCGAGCGGGGCTTCGAGGTAGGTGCGGACGACGCTCGTGAGGTTGTAGAGTCCCGCCGACCCGGCTTGCGTGGTGAACCGGATCGCAGAGTAGTTCTGGAGCGATCCGTCGGGGCCGGCGTAGAAAAAGACCGTCCCTGCAGGGTAGTTACCCTGCCCTCCGTCAGAGATGCCGGTCTGGCTGGAAGTGTTCTTACCGGCGATCGGGATCGATCCTGCTCCCCGGCTCCAGACCTCGGATGGCACTCCGTTTGGGAAGGGTTGAACAGTGTGGTAGGTGTAAGGGGTGAGGCTTCCCCCGACCGTCGACTTCCAGCCCACCGTCCATGCGCCCTGGGGGTTCGCCGAGATCGGGAAGCCGGTTGAGAGGTCGTACATTTCAGCCGCCGCACGCGCTCGCGCGACGAGGAGGAACGAGGTGAAGACCAGGGCGGTACCTGCCAGGAATTGTCGGCCGCTCATAAAAACATCTCCTCAAAACATTTGTGGCTCAGCACCACGGCCGTCATGTAGTGGGACGGGTTGACCCCGTTGCTGCGACAGGTCCGCACCAGGCTCATGAACAGGTCCCCGACATCGGCCCCTCGCTGGGTTCGGTTCTCGCGCGTGTTGCCATAGCGCAACCGCAACCCTCTATCGCCATCCTCACCCGGAATTACGAACTCTGGCCGCAAGGACACCGTCTGGATTATCCGCCGCCGAGGGGGCCTGAAAAAGATGGTGCGCGCGGCGGGAGTTGAACCCGGCGTCACGTCTGCGTCTGCATTCGCGAACTGTGGGATTAGCTTTGCAGCCGTGGGGCTTATGACGCAAGCCCGATTAAGGGGAAGCGAACGCTGCTACCGCGTTCGCGAAGCTCGCGTGTCAGGAATTGTCAGGAAACGGTCGGCGAGCCTCGGAGGTCAGCCTCTCGCCCCCGCCGGGTTAGATGAGCTGCGGCGACGATGTCCCTTTCCAGCACGACAACCATCGCCGAGGCACGCGCACTTCCGTCGTGTCCGAGGGTGCGATCAGATGCCTGCTCTCATCCAGGCTCTGGCCCGTCATCAATCCTCGCTTGAGAAAGGTGTAACCGGTAAGCCGAGCACGTGTTCCCGGAGATGGGGAGAGGGTGATAGGGTGCTGGGATG
>DMJJ01000507.1 GCA_003452185.1 Verrucomicrobiales bacterium
GACGCTCTTCCGATCTTCCCACCCCAACACCCCCTCTGCCTCAAGCTCCCGAGGTGCCGTGACGAATCGCACGGAGGCTGGTCGATTCTTTGGACGTTCGCGAAACGTTGGATCCGCATGAGAACCGCGTTCGCACTCGCCGGTTGGAGCCTGCTGCTGGGAACCTCTGCCATGGGGGTATGGAATGAGATCGGGGTGACGATCACCGGGCTGCGTCGACGCTATTTCATTCAGGAAACCCTCCTTCAGGCCGGCTGGTGGTCCCTGCTCACCTGGGCCGGGCTGACGCTCATCGCGACCGAGCTCACCCCCGTCCCGTTCCGCTGAACCGGGGCGCACGCCGGTGAAAAACTTACAGCCATGACTGAACCCTTTACAGGCAGCGAACGGTCGCCGGTTGTCAACGAGTGATCGTAGGGTGGGGGGGGGTCGGGATGCGAGGAAACGCCCGCCACCCCTGCGCGCCGCAGGTACGGCCGATCCCAGAGGGTGCCCCGAACTCACCCTCCAGTCCCTGAGCCGGCCGCTGTGCGCACGATTCCTGCTAGGAGCTGAAATTAATTCCATATGACACGCTACGAAACGGAAATGACCCTAAGGCTTCAGGACAAATGCCAGGAGCTGGAATGCCGGGCCCACACCCTGGAGACCACTGTTGCCCGGCTGGAATTCGCAGTGCGGTTCCTGGAGGAGTCGCTCCGAGCTTTGAGGGCGGAGCCCCGCAACGCTCCTGCCGAACTCTCTCTCCCAGTCCGGCCCTCCGATGCCCCCACCGGGCTCTGGGCCCGCCAGGGAGCCGATATCCGGTCTTCCACCATCGCGCGAATCGGTTAGGGTCGGGGCGTTGCAGGAGGGCCCCGGGTCCAACTCTCCCCTGCAGCGCGGATGGAAGACCTCATCATATTCCTCATCCAATTCTTTCTGGAGGTGGTGCTCCAGATCCTCGCAGAGCTCCCCTGGGATTGGATCCTCCGTTGGCGTGAGGTCGATAACCCGGCCAAAGGCCCCGGCCCGGCCTGGATGAGCGTGACCCTCGGGGCGGGGCTGGGGTTTGTCTCGCTCTGGATCCTGCCTCGGAGCCTGATTTCCTCCGCCTTGGGCCGGATCGTCCACCTCTTCCTCTCCCCCTTGGTTTGCGCCGGGGCCGCCCTGCTCCTCGCCTCAATCCGACGAGCGAGGTCCTCCACCCCCCAGCCCGACATCTGGCTGCATGCCAAGTGCGCCCTTTGGTTCGCGATCGGGTTGACCACGGTTCGGTTCGCCTACGTCCACCGCCCCGCGGGGGATTCGTCAGCCCCTGACAGGCCGGCGGCACAATCGGTCTGGACTGCGGACCCCGTCACCCGGATGATCCCGTTCAAGTCCCAATGACCCCCAGCGGGCGGATTGGACGGGCTTCGGGGTGATGCCCCCCCGGCGCCGGAGATCCCCCCCATGCGATGCGCATCTCTGAACACAGCTTTGAAGACGGTGATGTGGTGGTCACCTCACCGCTCAGCCCGGCGGAATGCAGGGCCCGGCTGGAAGCGGCCATCGACCACGAGCGGCATCCCTTCCTACCGCTCTCCTCCTGGCGCGGGCGACGGCCCGTGGTCGGTTCGGCAACCGCGGACTCCCTCATTCTGTGGAAGCGGATCGGGTATCGGAACGGGTTCCAGAGCTTCCTCATGGCGACGATGCGTGCCGGGGAAGACGGGACCCTGATCCGCGGCCGGTGTGGAGTCCACCCCTGGGTTCGCATCTGGCTCTGGATCTGGTTTGGCGGGGTGATCCTCATTGGGGGAGCTGTGACGATCCTGGGGCCGGCCAAGGCAGGCGGGGCCGAGGTCCGGTCGCCCGAGTCGCGATGGCTCGGAACCCTCCTCCTGCCCGGGATGCTCCTCTTTGGCTACCTCCTGGTTCGTTTCGGTCGCTACCTCGCCCGGGATGACGGCCGATACCTGGTCGACTTCCTCCTCCAAACCGTGCAGGGGCTGCTCCCGGACGAAGCCAGGCCTCAACCTGCCGCAGGAACAACTCACCATGTCGAACCGGATCCAAAGAGTCGCTGACGGCCGACCAGACTTCGTCTTTGAGCATGTCGCTGGAGGCCTCCCGGCCGCGGCACAGGATGCGGACGGGGCGGCGCTTCACGCCCATTGGCAGCGCTGCCATGGC
Source organism: Verrucomicrobiales bacterium (assembly GCA_003452185.1). GTDB lineage: Bacteria > Verrucomicrobiota > Verrucomicrobiia > Limisphaerales > UBA11320 > UBA11320. The sequence goes on from DMJJ01000507.1 coordinate 2,158, forward strand.
CGATTCCGGGTGCGCTCCGACTCAACCGCCATGAAGGAGAGTCTCGTCGGGTTGCCCCACCCTAGAGGCGACACCCCCAACCGCTGAGCATCATGTCCCACCTCGTCGACATCCTGATCTTCGCAGCACCCGGTTCGCCGGCCGAGCACCGGACCCGGACCCGCGCCATCCCCGGCCGGGGACTCGAGGGGGACCGCTACTTTCTTGGCAGCGGAACCTTCAGCCCAACCCCCCAAAAGCCCGATTTCGAGCTGACCCTCATCCAGGAGGAGCATGTGGCCGACTTCGCCCGCGCAACGGGGATTCCCTTCACGGCGGAGGAGGCCCGTCGGAACCTTGTCACCCGGGGCATCGACCTCAATTCGCTGGTCGGCCGGGAGTTCATGATCGGCCCCGTCCGCGCCCGGGGCCATCGCCTCTGCGAGCCCTGCAATCACCTGGCCAAGCTGACCCGCCCGGAGGTCCTCAGAGGCCTGCTCCACAAGGGAGGGCTCAGGGCTCAAATCCTCACCGAGGGGGAGATCTCGCTCGGTGACAGCCTCGTCCCCTGCAACCCCACCCCATCCCTCGAATGAAAGCCCTGATGATCCCCGCCCTTGCCGTTCTGGCCCTGCCCCTCTGCGCCGCAGAGGTGACGCACGCCCCCCCGACCCAGGGCATCCGGGTTCTGGTTTGGGACGAACAGCAACCCGAGCAGAAGAAGGCCTACGGCGGCCGGTTCCTCGGTGAAACCATCGCCGCGCAGCTCATGACGAGGCCGGGCCTGAACGTCACCTCCACCTCCCTGTCTGCCCCCGACCAGGGATTGGACGAACCCACCCTGGCCGCCACCGACGTCCTGGTCTATTGGAGCCATCAAAAGAACACACAACTCGCCGATCCCCAGGCCGAGAGAGTGGTCTCCCGGGTCAAATCGGGGCAACTCGCCCTCATCGCCCTTCACTCGGCCCACTGGGCGAAGCCCTTCGTGCGGCTCATGCAGGAGCGGGCCAAGGAGGACGCGATGGCCCAGGTCCCGCCCGCGGAGCGGGCCGCGGTCCAGTGGGAGTATGCGAATGAAAACCCCATCTACAAAGGGGTCGAGAGAAACGCCCCGCTGAC
>DMJJ01000577.1 GCA_003452185.1 Verrucomicrobiales bacterium
TCCCGCAGTTCCCGGCGGCTAAAGGTGGCAGCAGATTTCACACTCCCACTCCCGCGTTGGTTCCCCAAAAGCGTTCGGATGTGACCCAGCAGCCGACGGGTCTGCGGCGGCAGTTCATCCAGCGCTCGAGCGAGCACCTCGGGTGCGAGTTGATTGGCCAGGGCGATGTCCTCCAGGGTGACTTCCACACACTCCACCATCCGGCCGTTGATCGGCTGAAGCACCCGGGCGCGCTGGTGCTGGTGCAGCAAGGCCATGGAGTCGATCAACGTCAGATACTTTTCGTGATCCCGCCGGTTGCGCGTGCGCGTTGTCGCGAACGTGAGCTTGGGCGCGTAGGGATTCAAAATCTCGATCGGCACCAGCAACCGCTGGGCGTTGTGCAGCTTTTTCAAGAGATCCTTCCGCTCCTCACGCGCAATGAGTCCGGCCAAGGTCCGGCGTTCCCGCTGCATCTGGTGGATCCGCCCCGTCTGCTCCGGCGTGTCATTCACCGCCAGCGTGAGACATCGGTTCTGAAGCTCTTCGTCCAGGTCGATGGCCGTCGTCGTCAAAAAAAGCATGACCGGGCCTTCCACGTGATATTCCTGCGTCACCATTTTCCCCGTCTGCGGATTCTTTCCCGTGCTGGCGATGGTGAGCTCTCCCTCCGATTGCAGGAGTTTCAACGCGTAACTGGCCTTCTCGGCCCCGGCTTCTTCCACCACGGCGAGGATCTTGTGTTTGAGATTCGTCTCGCCCAGATAGTAAAGGCTCTGGCCCGTCATCGCCGAGTATTTGATTCGCTCCTCCTCCGGGAAGAAGTTGAGCACGGCGTCCATCAGCGTGGTCTTCCCGGCGGCACTCGCGCTCTGGATGATGATCGCCAGCGGGCGCTCGAGCTTGCGAGAGACACACGCCAGATAGGCCACGAGGAGATTGGTTTCCTCACCAATAATGCCGGATTTGCGGAACGCATCGCGAAGTCGCCCGATCAAGTCGGGTGCTTTGAGCCACGCCAGCGCTTCTTCCCGCTCCTCGGGTGTGAGCGTCACGACCTGTGTGTTCTCTTCCTGGGGCTTGAGCAACTCCACCTGCGCTTGTTCCACCGCGAGCAGGAGTTTTCCGAGATCCCGCTTCAACAGATCGGGCGTGAGCCCCGTCTCCTCGGCGGCCCGCTCGATGAACCGGCGTCGCTCCTGATCCCGGCTCAGATCCACCTGGTCCAGGAAGAAGCTCTCACGGTGGCAGAGTCGCAGGGCGACCTTGAGAGCGTCGGTGCCAAGTGTCTTTTCCAACCCCGCCACCCGATACTCGCGAGTGTCCAGCGCAAGGAAGTGGCAGCCGTCCCTTTGAACCAGGGTTGTGGGTTGTAGGTTCTGGGTTGTGGGAAGGGAGTGGCTTTCCTTTTTAGTCGCGTCTCCTTCTGAGCTGCTAACAAAAGCAGCTACGAAGGAAGGGTTCTGGGCGATCGGTTCTGGGTTCTGGGAGAAAGACGCTACGACGTCTTGAGCTTGGCCAGCAACCCGACCAGGGGGCGGCGCACTTGCCTGAGTGCCTCCTCCCATTGATTCATCGCTTGTTCGTTCACGTAGCCTAGTTTCCAAGCCACGATCAAGAGCGTGTGCAACTCCGCCATGCTCCCCTTGGCAACGCTCAGGTGGTAGGCGAACTCCTTCGAGTGATCCCGGCCCTGGCCTTCCGCAATGTTCGCCGGGATCGACACTGCTGCCCGTCGCATCTGGTCTCCCAATCCATACGTCTCGTGCTTGGGAAAGTTCTGAGTGAGTTGATAGACCCTTGGCACCAAGTCGATGGCCCGCTGCCAAACCGTGAGGTTTTGGTAATGCTGTTTCATCCTTGCCCTCACTCTGATTCCCAGAACCCAGAACCCGCAACCCAGAACCCTTCCCCACCCATGCCGCTGCATTCATGAGCAGCGCCAGCGACTTTTCGGGCGGTTTTACTTCGCACGCATACTCGTTGGCATCCATCCCGTGCGGGAACTTCACCCGGAACACTTCAACGCCGTGTGCCCGGAACCGTTCCTGATCGCGCACTGCGGCCAGTTCTCCCGCCTCGTCCGCATCGTAGGCGATCCGAACTTGTTTCACCCTCTTCACCGCTTCCCACAGCTCATTCGTAAAACCCTCCGTGCCGAACAAGCTCATGGTGTTGGGGAACCCGTGCGCGCAAAACGTCAGCGCATCGAACACCGCCTCGCACAGGATGAGTTCATCTGTGGGCAGGCACTGCCTATTAAAAAGCCCTCGATGCGGCCCCGGCGGATACAGGTGTTTTAGAGTTCCTGGCGTCACCCGCCGACCGTAAAAGCTCACCACGTTCCCGGCTTCATCGCGGAACGGGACCACGATGCACCCATTAAAATGCTCGTGGCCGCTCTCGCGCCACAGACCCAGCTGGGTCAGCCGGGTTCGCAGCCGTTCGCCTTCCTGCCGGTTCTTCTCCGGCAGCCGCAGGCCCAGGGTCCGATCGGCGAAGCCGATCTGGAACCGGTCGATGAGTTCCTCCTGGTCGAGGCCTCGGGAGGCCAGATACGCCCGGGCGCTCGGCGTTTCCTTGAGGTGTTGGTGATAGTAGGCCGCCACCTGCGCCATCAAGGTCGCGTCGTCGGCCTCGGGATCCAGCGGGCACGGCAGCCTTGGGATGGTCGCCACCTTGAGTGGGCCGGAGGATTGCCCGGCGGGGCTGAACACGGCTTTGCCGCCGTTCTTCAGCAGCTCGTACGCATGCCGAAAGCTCACCCCGTCGTGATACTGCACGAACTGGATCGGGTTGCCTCCCTTCCCACAGCTCATGCAATGAAAGAGCCCCTTGCCGGGCGTCACGATGAAGTTGGGTGTTTCCTTGTCCGCGTGGAACGGACAGAGCCCGCACCAGTCCTTGGTGCCATGCTTCTTCAAGTCGATGCCCCGGCTCTGCACCAGGGCCACCAGATCCGTCTCGCGCTTCACGCGCTCGATTTCTTCCTCGGGGATGCGGGGCATACGCTCAGTGGCTCAGGGTAATAGGCCGTCACTTGTTGTCCGGATTTGGATGCCTCGCCGCTGCGCTCGTGCGAGCCCGTGGAACTTGCCAAGAGGCACTCTTAACAAACACGACAGCTGACGAAAAGTTGCAGGCGGCTTGAGCGACCAGGGTGCCAGAGGATTCGACGGACTCATATCCGGTCCTTCCAATTGGCTCCCCACAAAGTGTAGATGCTCGGCAAGTTTCTCCGCGTCCTGATCGCTTTTAGACTACGCCTTGGGTGCTCGGCGATCGGGTACATCCAACAGAACACCCCAATACCGCGCCCCCCCCTCCGAGCCCTGTCCTGGTTGACCAAGGAAGTGACTCGGGGAGTCTCGGCCAACTCAACACCCCCAGCTCGGTTTCATTAAGGGATGCGACCGTTCCAGCTATGTGCTCCGTCTTCTCGCTCAGAACCGAAGGGCGGCCAAACCGCCCGAACGAGCATATGAAATTGAGCATGAGGGTAGTGAAGGCCAGCCAGTGATAACCAGCCAGAGTAGAGGCCAAGCGCTCGTAATCGCGAGCGAGTCTCCGAAAGCGTGCAGCCCAGGCAAACAATCGCTCAACCACCCAGCGGCGCGGTAGCAAAACAACGCCACGCTTGGCACGGTGGTGTTTGACCGTAACCGTTCGACCATCCCCATGTCTGCTGGGTAGGCGGAGCCGGTGTGGTTCGGGGTGTGATGGGTGGGCCGAGCATCAGGCTGCGGTGCGCGCAGCCTTCCAGGCGACTGGCGCCAGTTCGGCGATGCGTCGGGCGGGCCAGCCGGCAAGGCGAGGCAGGACATCCAGAAGCTATTCCCGGGGATTGATGCCCAGCCGACGGAAGGTCTCGAAGATCGAGGCGATGGCCACGATGAGGGGGCAGGCCTGTTCGCTTCCGATCTGCATTCAGTTCTTGCGGCCAACCGCAGAAGAACTCCCTTGGGATGCTCCTGCTGAGGGGTACGAGGCCAAGGTAGTACGGCGTTTCACCCGGGAAAACCCGAAGGATGTATTTCCAAATGTGTACTTCAGCCTCCATCATCCAGAGGCTTGGGGGGTGGTCGAGATGCGTGCTGGAGGGGAAGACCGCTTCCGTAGGGGGTTAACTCTGTGCTCGACGTACATAACGATCACCACTAACTCCAACCGGCGGCTAGATCACGCACCGCGTGACCCCGGTACCTTCCGGCCCCTGCCTCCTGCGGCGTTGGGCCCCGTCGAGAACGGGATCGTGAGGGAAGCCCCATGAGGGGTGCGGAGTGAACCTTACAAGCCAACCAATGCAGAGCGCGTGCCACGAAAAACTGATTTGGCGCTGGAAAGGCTTCTCGGCTACGAACGCTCCCGGATCGTGGCGTTTCTGGATACTGGAGGCATGTTTCTGCGCCGCCATCGCAAGACCGTCGGTAAACACGCCTACGCCTACGACTACTGGACCCTTTGCGAGGGGGAATGATAAAAACAGCATAGTTCGGGAAACCAAAAGTGCGGATTTGCTGGGGTTTGGAATTGACGTGCGAGCTGCATGCAACGGGGTGAAACCTTGAATTCTGACCCCGATGAACGCACCCGACGTATCGAAAGCCTGCCCGATGCCATCCGACGGCCAAGCAGGTGGAGCGCTTGAATGGGGTGCCAAAAGCGTCCGTTCCCGCCGTTGAATCTCAAGTCCGATGGGCGTATGTTGAGCACTGTGCCGCTGACACTGGAACAAATCGTTGAGGAAACCCGCCACTGGCCACCTGAGAAGGTGGGCGAGCTCGTGGGGCGTTTGACCGAGGATCTGCACTCCACGGATCCGGAAACCGAGGCCGCTTGGAAAACCGAGATCGATCGGCGCGTCGAGGAAATCCAAACCGGCAAAGTGCAAGGTATCCCGGCCGAGGAGGTCTTTGAGAAGGCCAAGCGCATCCTCGGAGGGTGAAACGCGCCGTCTTTCATCCGGAGGCCAGCCGGGAGTATCTTGACGCCATCGAGTATCACGCTGCCATCCGTGTGGAGCTGGGAGAGCGCTTCGACTCGGAGATACAGCGCCTGGTCGACGAGATCAGCCGCGATCCTCAACGCTTCCTTCGCATCCATCCACCGGTCCAGCGAGCTCTCTCGCCTGAGTTCCCTTACTCTGTGGTCTATCTCGATCAGCCCGACCGCGTGTGGATCGTGGCGGTAATGCACGCCAAGCGACGGCCCGGGTATTGGAAGAAACGCGTCGGTTAAGCCCATGACCGCTCATGCCGTCATCGAACAGATCAAGAGCCTCCATCGCAGACCTGCGCCCGGGAGCCCGCTTGATCCCCGCGCCCCGGTTTGAGAGGGTGCGGCCCGATGCACCGCACCCTTGCCGCCCTCCTGCTTGTCGCTGTCACCACGGCCTACCCTGCCCTCCTTTCCGGTGCGGGGGATCCTGCCGGGGAGCGCTTGGGGCGGCTGGTGGAGGAGTTCATCCCGTCCCACATGGCCCAGCGTCCGCTGGATGCCGTGGCCCTTGGATGGCATCAGTATGACGGGGGGTTCCCGAGCCTGGAGCGGAGCGCCCTGGTCGCGGAGCAGGCCCGTCTCGCGCGGTATGAGGCGGAGTTTGCGGCGATCGAGGACCGGCGTCTCTCCCCGGCGCAACACCGGGACCTTCAGGCGATCCTTGCCGCGATCCGGACCGAGCGGTGGAAGTTTGAGCAGCAGAAGGCCCCCTGGCGGAATCCGATGTTCTACGCCGGCGCCGTGGATGTGAGCATCTACCTGAAGCGGGATTGGGCGCCGTTGGCCGACCGGGTGCGCTCCCTCTCGGCGGTCCTCCGCCATGCCCCGGCGGTGATGCGGGCCGCGAAGGCCAACCTTGAGCCGCAGCTGGCCCGACCGTTCGTGGAGACGGCGATCGAGGTCGCGGAGGGGACGGCCTCCTTCCTCGAAAAGGATGTAGCCGCGTTTGCCTCCAGGGTGACGGATCCGGCGGTGCTCTCCGAGTTCAAATCGGCGAACGGGGCGGCGATCGCCGTGCACCGTCAGTTTGCCTCGTGGCTCCGTGCTGAGCGGCTTCCCCAGGCGCACGGCCGTTTCGCGACCGGGGCCGGGGCCTTCCGGGCAATGCTTCGGGCGGAGCGGATCGACCTCTCGCCCGACCAGGTGCTTTCGGTCGGCCTGAAGGAGATGAAGGCCGAGCAGGCCCGGATGCGGGAGGCGGCCCGGGTGATCGATCCCGCGCTGACCCCCGCCCAGGTGTACGAGCGGATTTCGCAGGAGCACGCCACGGCAGCCGATCTCATCCCGCGGGCGCGGCAGACGTTGGAGAAGGCGCGTCAGTTCGTGGTCGACCACGCGCTTCTCACCCCCGCCACCGAGGTCCGGGCGCAGGTGGAGGAGACCCTTCCCCCGTTTCGCTCCACCAGCACGGCGTCGATGGACACCCCGGGGCCGTTCGAGACCCGGGCCACCACGGCCTACTATTACGTGACCCCGGTGGAGCCCGACTGGACCCCGAAGCAGGCGGAGGAATGGCTTCGCTCCCTGAACGACTACACCCTTGAGGTGGTGAACATCCACGAGGCCTACCCGGGCCACTACTTCCAGGGGGCGCGGGTCAACGTGACCCCGCTTGGGGTCCCTGCAAAGGTCTTCTCGAGCTATCCCTTCGTCGAGGGGTGGGCCCATTACTGCGAGCAGATGATGCTCGAGGAGGGATATGGGGCGGGGGACCCGGTCCGCGCGGCGAAATACCGTGTGGCCCAGTCGAGCGAGGCGCTTCTCCGCATCTGCCGGCTCTGCGTTGCGGTCAAGATGCACTGCCACGGGATGACGGTCGACCAGGCGACGCAATTCATCATGGAGAACTGCTTCTACGAGGAGAAGGCCGCGCGGCCCGAGGCGATGCGCGGGACGTTCGATCCGGGGTATTGCTTCTACACCCTGGGGAAGCTCCAGCTCCTGAAGCTTCGTCAGGACTGGCGGCTTCAGGAGGGGGGGGCCTTTTCCCTCAAGCGGTTTCATGACGAGCTCCTCCGGCATGGGAACCCGCAGGTTCGGACCCTGCGTGAGCTGATGCTCCGGGACCCGAAGTCCTGGCGGAGGATTCTCTAGCAGCCTGTCGGGCTTTCCCCCAGCGGAGGTGAGTCCGGCTGTGTGGGTCGAGAAAGCCGCCAGCAGAGGGTGGAACCCGTGTTTGGGATCATCAAGGGTCTTCCAATCATCTCTCCGAGGCGTTCCTTCGGGCGCGCTCGATTGCGGGCGTGACTCCCGCCCCGCGCGGGGGTAGGTCTCTGGCATGCAGTGTACCGTTGCACGCCAGCTTTCGGTCGCCATCGAGAACCAGCCTGGACGCCTGGCGGCGGTTTGCCGCCTTCTTGCCTCCGAGGGGATCAACATCCGGGATCTGACCGTGGTGGACACCATCGAGCAGGGGATGATCCGGCTGGTCCCAAACGACCCTGCCCTTTGCAAAACCCTCCTCGGCCGGGAAGGGCTTTACGTGATCGAAGCCGAGGTGCTGGTGGTGATCCTGAAGGATTTTCCAGGCGAGCTCGGGCGGATTGCCGAGGGTTTGGCCGCGGCGGGAATTAACATCGACTATGCCTACGGGACGGAGGATTCCTCCGAGCGGGAGATGCGCGTGGTGCTGAAGGTGTCGAACCTCCCGGCTGCCCGTGCCGTGGTTGAGGGGCTTACCGTTTGACCCGGGGACCCGGCGCTCCGATCCCATGACCCCTCCCCTGCCAGGCACGATTGGAATCCTCCCGTCGGGGGCTTTGGGGGTGGCGCTCTTCTATCACCTGACAGGGTCGCTCTCCTGCCTGGACGGGTCGGTCTTCTTCCTGGAGCGGGACGGGAGGCCGGCGGGGGGGGCTGTGCGGAGTCGTGGCGCATCCCTGCGGGTGGCGGATGCCGCGGGGGTCCATTCCGTGACGGGGGTCTCGGTGTTTCCGGGGGGACTTAAAGCGTGCGGGGCTGCGGGGCGGCTGCCCGAGGTGCTGCTCCTTTGCACCAACCCGGACCAGCTTCTGCCGCTCCTGGACCCGTGCGTGCAGGTTTTGGAGCGGGCTCATCAGGAGGGGGACCTCCGGGAGGAGTCGATCCCCCTCCCCGCGCTGGTCCTGTGCGCCAACGGGATCTACTTCCAGCGCGTGCGGCAGGTGTTCATCGAGAAGCTCGAGGAGGCGACTCTTCTGGGGCGCCTTCCCGACCTTTGGCCGGGGCTGATGCCCCGGATCGTGGGACGCCTGATGCGCGGGGTGACGATCCAGACCGGGGTGCGGGAGGGGAACGGGCCGGATGCCCTTTACCGACCGGGTCCACCGGGCCTGACCCGGCTCGCGGGGGGGGAGGTGGCACTCCGTCGCAGGGTGCATGAGGTTCTCTCGAGGGGGGGAGGGATGTTCGAGTTGGCGGAGGGGAGCAGCCCCACGCGGGTCGAGTTTGACAAGGGGATGGTCAACCTTGTCGCAAACCTCCTCGGACAGTTGGTCGCGATTGACTCCCATGGCGGGTTCACCCCCCTGAGCGTCGGTCAGGTGGTGGAGCGGGTGGGGGAGGCCGGGGTTCGGGAGCTGGTCGGCCGCGTGCTGGAGGTGGGCAAGGGGGTCCGGGCCTACGACGTGCGGGAGGATCTTGAACGGGTGACCGGGGCGACGCTTGAGAATCTTCGCCGGCATGCGGACCACATCCCCTCCAGCCTCCAGTGGCTCGACCTGAAGCTGCGTCGCGGGGAGCCGGTGGCAGGGCTTGCCCCGACGGAAACCTGGTTGCTCGAGCCGCTGCTGCACTACGCGCGGTCGGCAGGACTGGCCGGGGCGGAGGAGTACCTGGTCGGACTGCGACGGGAGTTGGAGGCGAAGCTCCAGCAGGTCGCCCGGAGTCGTCCGCCGACTCCCCCTCCTCCAAGGCCCTGAAGCCACCCGGCCCCCCGGCGCCCGGGCGGGGTTACGTGATCGCCAGCTCCTTGCGGATGCCGAATTTCTCAATCCGCTTGCGCAGCGTCGCCCGGGTGATCCCGAGAAGCTTCGCCGCCTGGACCTGATTCCCATGGGTGACGACCAGGGCCTGGATGATGAGCTCCCGTTCCACGGCAGGGAGAACCTTGAGGCTGCTCTGGGATTGCGCGAGCTGGAAGAGCGACCGGGCGAGCGACGCGATGTCGGGTTCGGGTGCCGGGCCCGCCGGGGAGGGGGTCGCGGGCGGGGTTGCGGGAGACTCCCCGGGGGGCGTCCCGGACGAGGGAGGGGTGGGGGCGGTCTCCCCCCGCACCTCGGGCGGGAGGTCGCGGGGGAGGATGATGTCCCCCTTGCAGACCACGAGCGCGCGCTGGATGGCGTTCTCCAGTTCGCGGACATTGCCCGGCCAGGCGTAGCGCTCGAGGACCTCCAACGCCTCGGTGGCGATCGACCGGTGGGGCACCCCGCTTCGCTGGGCCAGCTTCGTTAGAAAGTAATCGACCAGCAGCCGGATGTCGGGCCGTCGTTCCCTCAGGGCGGGGAGCTGGATGCGGACGACGTTCAGGCGGAAGAAAAGGTCCTCGCGAAACTGCCGGTTCGCGACGGCCTGCTCCAGAGGGCGGTTGGTGGCGGCGATCACCCGGACGTTGACCTGGATCGGCTGGTTTCCGCCGACCCGCTCGAAGGTGCCGGACTGGAGCACCCGGAGGATCTTGGTCTGGGTGGCGGGGGTCATGTCGCCGATCTCATCGAGAAAGATCGTGCCGTTGTGGCATTGCTCGAACTTTCCGATCCGCTGGTTCGTCGCCCCGGTGAAGGCCCCCTTCTCATGCCCGAAGAGCTCGCTCTCGAGGAGGTTCTCCGGGATGGCCGCACAGTTGATGGCGAGGAATGGCTGCCCGCTCCGCCGGCTGTGATGGTAGATGGCCCGGGCGACGAGCTCCTTGCCGGTGCCGCTTTCCCCGGTGATGAGGGCCGTGGCATCGGTGGCGGCGAGCTGTCCGATGAGCTTGAAGACATTCTGCATCGGCTCGCTCCGGCCGACGATCCCGAGGTCGTAGTCCTCGGACTCCAGGAGCGGCTGGTACGAAACCATCTTCCGCATGTCGCGTGAGGCCTTGAGGGCCCCGGTGATGACCTCCTTGAGCCGGGGGACATCGAACGGCTTCAGGAGGTAGTCGTAGGCGCCGAGCTTCATCGCCTCGATCACCGTCTGCGTGCTCCCGTAGGCCGTCATCATGATGACCGGAAGTTTGGCATCCAGGGCGCGGATCCGCCGGAGGGTCTCGAGCCCCCCGATCCCGGCCATGCGGATGTCCATGACGACCAGATCGGGACGGGCCTTCTGGAGAAGCTCGAGCCCCTCCTCCCCGCTGGCGGCGGAGACAACCTCGATTTCGGGGGAGCCGAAGATGCGCCGAAAGGAATAGCGCACGTCGGCCTCGTCATCGATGAGCAGGAG
>DMJJ01000073.1 GCA_003452185.1 Verrucomicrobiales bacterium
ACCATGCGGGCCGGGGTCCAGCGGTTCGTCCCCTTCGAGGCCCCGGTGGCCCTCCGCCTCGGCCTGGGCACGGCCATCGACCACGTCCGGGCCCTCGGCATCGAGCAGATCGCCGCACGGGTGGGGACCGTGGCCGAGTCGCTTCGCACCCTCCTGGCGACCATCGACACCGAGGCGACCGTGGAGCGGCAGATGAAGACCTACACGCTGCTCAACGCCTCGGGGGCGATCGTCTCCGACCTCCTCAACCGGACCTTCGGCATCTCCACCGCCCCCAAGCGGACGACCTACAACCCGACCACCAAGGCGATGGAGGTTCTCCCCGCCGACCCCAACGACTACATCACCTCGGTCTACGACGATGCCTCCCGGACGATGGTCCTCTTCGGGCCGCGGGAACGCATCGCCCTCGCCGAGGAGCTGATCAACAAATTCGAGCAGAAGGACGGGCCCGGGGGGGACGTGCGGATCTATTACCCCCAGACCATCAAGTCCGAGGAGCTGGCCTCCCTGCTGAGGCAGGCCGTGCCGGGGATCGCCTCCCCGGGCGAGACCGCAGGGGCCGCCGCCACCAAGGCCCGCCTCATCACCGACACGAACCTCAACCGGCTGATCGTCGCGGCCCCCATCCCGGGGCAGCTGGAGCAGATCGAGCAGCTCATCAACCGGGTCGACAAACCGGTCCACGGGCAGGCCGCCCTCGGGAACAATGTCCCGGTCCGCTCCCAGACCGTGCAGCTCACGAAGGTGTTCCGCCCCCGCGCGGCCGAGTCGACGAACCTTGCCTCCATCCTCACCCAGGCCCTGACCCGGCGGTCCCCCTCGGGCCAGGTGACCACCACCGCCAGCATCAGCCATGATCCCGGGAGCCAGAGCGTGGTGGTCAGCGGGAGCCCGGCCGACGTCCAGATCGCGACCGACATCGTCAGCCAGCTGGAGACCGGCTCCAGCCGCCCCACCCCCCTGGAGACCAAGTTCATCGACGTCGGGAGCCCCGCCGAGGCCAAGCGCCTCCAGCCCCTCATCGACGAGCTCTATCGCAACCAGGTGGCCAGCGGCGGCCTGGGAGCCGTGGCGCACGCGAAGATCCTGGCCGACGCCGATTCAGGCCGCCTGATCGTCACGGCCAGCGAGGATCACCTTGCGCGGATCGAGGCTCTGGTGCACCAGTTTCGGGCCGACAAACAGCAGCCCCAGCCGCGGCGGCTCGAGATCATCGCGCTCAAGAACGTCCGCACCGAGGTGGCGCTCGTCCCCATCCAGAACCTCCTCACCGAGCGGATGGCCGACAAGCGTTTCCAGGACGTGCCCAAGCCCTCGCTCATTCCGGATGCCCCGAACAACCGGATCCTCGTTACCGCCACGGAGGACCAGATTCGCGAGATCGGGGAGATCGTCCGCGTGATCGACATCGCCCCCGACCGTCCCAAGCGCGACCTCGTGGTCGTCCCCCTGACCGCCAAGCCCGCCGCCGAGGTCATCCCGATGGTGAACCAGTTCCTTGGGCAGCTGGCGGACGACCCGTCGCAGCCGGCTCCCACCCTGATGGCCGACCCGACCGGCAAGCAGATCATCGTTCTCTCCTCGGCCCGCGACCTGGAGCGGATCCGGACCCTCGTGAAGCAGTTCGACACCACGGCCGCCGCCTCCGCCCCGCGGCAGTTCCGGGGTGTTGAGCTCTTCTCCCGCACGGCCTCGGAGCTCACCCCGCTGGTGCAGCAGCTCTACCAGGAGCAGATCCGGGGGCAGACGGAGCCCGCCGGAGGCCCCGCCACCCTGATCCCCGAGGCGAAGAACAACCGGATCATGGTCAGCGGGTCCGACCGGGAGATCGCCCGCGTCGAGGCGATCATCCGACAGCTCGACCCCGAGGGCCGCAAGCCGACGCGCGAGGAGACACGCGTCGTCCGGATGAAGACCGCCTCCGCCAACGACCTCGTGGGAATCATCGAGAAGAGCCTCAACACCCAGCAGCAGCAGGTCCGGGTGATGGTCGACGCCCGGAGCAACAGCCTCATCCTGAGCGGCGATGCCTCGGCCGTGGAAGCCGCCTCGCAGATCATCCAGCAGCTCGATGCCCGCGGGAATGCCGCCCCGCGGGAGCTCCGGATCCTGGAGCTCAAGTCGGCCGATGCCTCCGCCATCAGCCCGATGGTCAACAACCTCTTCAGCGAGCTCCTCAAGGACCAGCGGGGGGCGGACTACGTCACCCAGACCAAGATTGTTCCGGACACCACCTCCAACCGGATCATCGTCACCGGGGCCCGCGACGAGATCACCCAGGTGGCCGAGCTCGTGCAGCAGCTCGACCAGGCTCCCGAGCAGGCCCCCGGGGCCCGCGTCTTCAAGCTCGCCATGGCGGATGCCGCGATGCTGGCGCCGATCGTCTCCAACGCCATGCTCCGGTTCGACGCCCGGGGGCAGGCGATCCGGCGGATCACGGTCACCGCGGACGACAAATCGAACGCCCTCATCGTGAGCGGCGCCCGCTCCGACCTCCAGGATGTCGGCTCGGTGATTGAGAAGCTTGACGGCGACACGGGGGGGCGGGAGCGGGTGCTGAAGATCTTCGACGTGAAGTCGGACGACACCGACGCCCTGGCCGCCCTTGTCCAGAAGGTCTTCGCCGCCCAGAACCCGGGCCGCAGCGCCAGCACCCTCCTGAGCATCACGCCCGACCCCGCCGGCAAGCGCCTGCTGGTGCTGGCCCCCGCCAACCTCATGTCGCAGCTCGAGACCGCCATCACAACCCTCGACTCCAAGCCCGACCAGGGAATCCGGGAGCTCCAGCCCGTTGAGCTGCGCAATGCGACCGCCTCCGAGCTGTTGCCCAAGGTGACCCAGATCTACACCGAGCAATCGGCCGGCAAGACCCTCAAGCCCGCGACGATCTATCCCGACGCCTCGGGCACCCGGTTCATGGTGTTCGGCACCCGGGAGCAGGCCGCGGCGATCCGGCAGATTGTCGAGGGGTTGGAGAGCCAGGCCCGCGCCCCGCGCGAGACCCACACCCTGGAGCTCGGTCGCCTGGCCGAGGCCCAGCGGGTGATCCCCCTCGCCCAGCAGCTCTACCGGGACCGGGTCAGCAATGATCCGAAGCTTGGCCCGCCGGACGCCCAGATGATCACCGACGGCAAGACCGGCCGGCTGATCCTCTCCGCCCGGGGCGACCAGATGAAGATGCTCGAGGAGATCATCTCCACCCTCCAGCTCGCCAGCGCGACCAACCAGAGCCCGCGCGAGACCCGGACCTTCGACGTCGGGACCGCCAGCGACGTGCAGCGGCTCCAGCCCCTGGTGCAGCAGCTCTACCAGGACCAGATGAAGGACAAGCTCGACACCGAGCCGGCCGACGCCCAGATCCTCTCCGACACGAAGGCCGGACGCCTCATCGTCACCGGGCGGCCCGAGCACCTAAAGCAGATCGAGGCAATCCTCCGGCAGCTGGGCACCGACAAGGCCAAGCCCGAGGCCCGGGACACCAAGATCTTCGATCTCACCACGGCCAGCGCCGTCGAGCTCGCGACCACCGTCCGCAACCTCTACCTTGAGCAGGCCAAGGGACGATTCGGCGCCCAGGGGCCCGACACCACCATCCTGCCCGACACCGGCGGGAACCGCCTGATCGTGGTCGGAGACAAGGCCGAGATCGACCTCGTGGAGCAGCTCATCGTGAAGCTCGACAAGGTGAGCGCCCAGAGCTCCAGCGCGCGCGTGTTCCATCTCAAGTCGGCCGAGCCGGACAAGGTCGCGGAGATCCTCACCACCTCGCTTGTCCGGTTCGACGCCTACGGCCGGCCACAGAAGCGGGCCACTGTCTCCGTCGACCCGAAGACCCGGACCCTCATCGTGACCGGCGATCCGAAGGAGCTCCAGGGGGTCGCGGTCATCATCGAGCAGCTCGACGCCTCCCTCGGCGCCCAGCCGGAGCGGCAGATGAAGGTCGTGGCGCTCAAGCGGGGCAGGACCGCCGACCTCTCCGCCAAGCTCCGTCAGCTCTATGCCGACCAGTCCCGCACCCAGCCCGAGCTCGGCACCACGGACATCCTCATCATGGAGGAGCCCGGGAGCAATCAGCTCATCCTTGCCGGCAACGACGGCCAGCTGAAACTCGCCGACCGCATCCTGGGCGACCTTCAAGCGGCGATCACCATCCAGAGCCCGCGCGAGACCAAGCTCATCGAGATGGGGACGGTCGATGAGATGACCCGGCTGCTCCCCCTCGTCACCCAGCTCTACCAGGAGCGGTGGAAGGGGCGGGACGTCAGCGACCCGGCCGACGCCCAGATCATCGCAGATCCCAAGAATGCCCGGTTCATCGTGACGGGGCGGACCAACCATTTCGTCGAGATCGAGACCATCCTCGCGCAGCTCCGGGGGACCAACGCCGTGGCGGCTCCCCGCGACACCCGCGTCTTCGACCTCACCACGGCCAGTGCCCCCGAGCTCGCTACGACCGTCAAGACCCTCTACATGGAGCAGGCGAAGACCCGCCCCGGCGCCCCCACCACCGACACCGTCATTCTTCCCGACACCACGTCCAACCGGCTCATCATCACCGCCTCGACCAACGAGCTCGACATCGTTGAGGAGATTGTCCGCAAGCTCGACAAAGTGAGCGCCCAGAGCGCCTCGGCCAGGGTCTTCAAGCTCAAGTCCGCCGACCCCGACAAGGTGATGGAAATCCTGGCCACGGCCCTCGTCCGTTTTGACTCCTACGGCCGGCCGCAGAAGCGTGTCTCCGTGGTGGTCGACGCCAAGACCCGCACCCTCATCGCCACGGGCGACCCGAAGGAGCTCCAGTCGGCCTCGGTCATCATTGAGCAGCTCGACACCTCGCTCGGCACCCTGCCGGAGCGCCGGATGAAGGTCCTGCCGCTGAAGGGCGGCCGCGCCGCCGAACTCTCCTCCAAGGTGCGCCAGATCTACCAGGACCAGGCGAAGAGCCTTCCCGACCTCACCACCATCGAGCCGCTCCTGATGGAGGACACCACGAGCAACCAGCTCATCGTCGGGGGCAACGAGAAGCAGATCGCCCTCGTTGAGCAGATCGCCACCAGCCTCCAGACCAACCAGGTGTCACAGCAGCCGCGCGAGACCAGGATCTTCGAGGTCGGGCAGGCCGAGGAGCTCCAGCGGGTGCAGCCCCTGGTGCAACAGCTTTATCAGGACCGGTGGAAGTCCAAGGAGGCGTCCGATCCCGCCGATGCCACCATCATGGCCGACGCCCGAAACGCCCGGCTGATCGTGACCGCCCGGGCCGAGCACCTCCGCGAGATCGAGTCGATCCTGGGACAGGTCGCCTCGCCCTCGACGAACCTCGTCGCCCGCGACACCCGCGTCTATGACCTGAACTCGAGCTCCGCCGCCGAGCTCGCCGCCACCGTCAAGTCCCTCTACCAGGAGGAGCTCAAGTCGCACCCGATCGCCCCTGGCTCGCAGGCGAACATCCTTCCCGACCTCGCCGCCAACCGGATCGTGGTCTCCGGCGGGAGCAACGAGCTCAACCTGGTCGAGGGGATCATCACCAAGCTCGACAAGGTGAGCACCAAGACCGGCGGCACCCGCGTGTTCAGCCTCAAGAACGCCGATGCCGAGCAGGTCTCCACCCTCCTCTCCACGGCCCTCGTGCAGGTGAATCCCTACGGGGTGAAGGTCCCGCGCGTGAGCGTCGGCGCCGACACCCTCAACAACATGGTGATCGTGGCCGGCGAGCCAAAGGACATCCAGTCGGCCGCGGTGATCATCGAGCAGATGGACGGGGTCGCCGCCAAGGAGCAGCGGCAGATGCGGATCATCCCCCTCAAGACCGGCACCGCCAGCGATCTCTCCCGCCGCGTTCGCCAGCTCTACCAGGACCAGCTCAAGGGACGGCCCAAGACCGGGGCCGACGCCCTCATCCTGGGGGATGACCTGAGCAACCGCCTCATCCTCACCGGGGCCGACTCCCAGCTGAAGGCGATCGAGGAGATTGTCGGCCGGCTTCAGGAGGCGGGCGAAGGGGCGGGCCGCCAGATCCGCGTCATCCCGTTGGAGCACAATTCGGGAAGCGCCATCGCGAGTCTCCTGGCCCAGATCTACGCGAAGCAGATCGCCAGCACCGAGTCCGGGGAGCACCTCACCGTCAACCCGGGGGCCGACGACCACACGCTGGTGGTCGACGCCGCGGGCGTGACCCTCACCCGGATCGAGGAGCTCGTGAAGACCCTCGACAAGGCCGAGGGGGATGGGAAGTCCTCCATCCAGGCCGTGCACCTGAAGAAGGGCCGCGCCGAGGAACTGGCCGAGGCGGTGAACAAGTCCCTTGCCGCGCGCAACCCGAAGGGCCCCCCCTCCCGCGTCAGCGTGACCCCCGTGACCGGGGCCAACAGCATCCTCCTCAACGGGCCGGCCGACTCGATTCCCCCGGTCCTCCAGCTCATCCACGACCTGGACACGGAGAGCAGCGGCGAGGAGATCGAGATCCGGATCTACAAGCTGGAAAACGGGAGCGCCAAGGAGATCCAGGGGGTGATCAACCAGCTGATGCAGAACGCCACCCGGCAGCTGCGGGCCTCCGGGACACGGCCCCTCCCGATGCCGACGATCTCCGTGGATGACCACTCGAACAGCCTCATCGTCTCGGGCACCGAGCATCACTTCAAGCTGCTGGAGAAGCTCCTCCCCAACCTCGACAAGGCGCCGCAGAAATCGGACCGCGATGTGCAGTTCGTCTGGCTCCGCAAGGCCAAGGCCATGGATGTCGTCTCGAAGATCGAGGGGGTGTTCTCAAACCGGGGCGACGGGGAACGGCCGGTCATCGAGGCCGACTCCTCCAACAACTCGATCACGATCATCGCCCGCCGGGGGGACATCGCCCAGGTGCAGGACCTTATCACGCGTCTCGATGACACCGCCAAGGACTCGAACCTCCAGGTTCGGCTGCGTCCCCTGGATCGTGTCGCGGCGGAGCAGATGGCCACCATGCTCCAGAACATCTACCCGCAGATGGCGAACGGGACCCTGCGCGTGGTTGAGAAGATTGTCCCGCCCAAGGCCGACCCGATCGGCCCG
>DMJJ01000232.1 GCA_003452185.1 Verrucomicrobiales bacterium
GTACATCCGGGAAACGAAGTCGCTGCCCCCGGCGCCGCAGGTTCTGCCGCAGCTGCTGAAGCTGCTGAAGCAGGACGACACCGACAACGCCAAGGTGGTGAAGCTGGTGACCTTCGACCCGGCCCTCACGGCGAAGATCCTCCAGGTGTGCAACAGCGCCGCGTACAGCGGGGGAGAGCCCGTGGCCGACCTGAACGAGGCGCTCGTCCGGATCGGCTTCGGCGAGGTCTTCAAGATCGTCGCCACCGTGGTGGGGGAGCAGGCGCTGGGCGGGTCCCAGCGCGGGTACGGGATCGGCAAGGGGGAGCTCTGGGAGCACTCCGCCGTGACGGCCGTCGCAGCCCAGGTGATCGCGCGCAAGTGCGGCCTGGACGACAACCAGGCCTTCACCGCCGGGCTGCTGCACGACGTCGGCAAGATCGTCCTCGCGGATGCCCTGGAGTCCGAGTACGGACGGCTGATCGAGGAGACCGAGTTCCATCACCATTCGCTCCTGGAGGCCGAGAAGACGGTCCTCGGGGCGGACCACGCCGAGGTGGGGGGCAGGCTGCTAGAGAAGTGGAAGTTCCCCGAGGCCCTCGTGGCAGCGGTGCGGTGGCATCACGATCCCTCGAAGGCGGGCGAGCACACCCAGCTTGCCTCCGTGGTCTCGATCGCCAACCTGACCGCCGGCTTCACGGGGCACAGCTTCGGCCACCAGGCCTTCGCCGTTCACGGCCGCTCGGAGGCGCTGGCCGCCCTGGGCCTCGAGGCCTCCGCCCTCGAGCACTTCATGATCCAGACGCTGGAGGCGCTCCAGAAAAACCGAATCCTCTCGGCCGCATGAACACCACCACTTTCCTCAAGCGCAAGATCCGGGTGCTCGTGGTCGATGATTCGGCCATCGCCCGGAAGATCATCACCGAGAGCCTGGCCGGGGTGTCCGACATCGAGGTGGTCGGGACGGCCGTCGATCCCTACAACGCCCGGGACCAGATCCTCAAGCTGAGCCCCGACGTGCTGACGCTCGACATCGAGATGCCGAAGATGGACGGGCTGACCTTCCTGCGCCTGATCATGCAGCACAAGCCGATGCCCGTGATCATCATGAGCTCGCTCACCACGGCGGGCTCCGCCAAGGCGATGGAGGCCCTGGAGGCGGGGGCGGTCGACGTGATGGACAAGCCGAGGGGCTCGTACTCGGCGTACGACGATGGATCGCGGCTGGCCGCCAAGATCCGCGCCGCCGCCTGCGCCCGGCTCCGGAGGTCCCCCCTTGCCAACGGGGGCGCCCCGGCGACGCCGACGCATCCCAACGCCGCCGCCCCGGCTGCCCGCCCGGGGGCAACGACTCACATCACCCGTGCCGGAGCGGTTCCGACGGCCCCCCGTCCCAACGCCACCGTACGCCACTTTCATCCCCGGAAGCTGATCCTGATCGGCGCCTCGACCGGGGGGCCCGAGGCGTTGAACGTCCTGATGCGGGAACTCTCGGGGGATCTCCCCGGCATCTGCATCGTCCAGCACATCCCCGCCTGCTTCTCGAAGGCGCTGGCCGATCGCCTCAATCGCAACTGCCGGATGGAGGTGCGGGAGGCCGTGCAGGGGGACGTCATCAAGCCCGGCCTGGCCATCATGGCCCCGGGGGGCTACCACATGCTGGTCCGCTGGACGGGATCCCACTACTCCGTCGATCTCAACCAGGGGCCGCCGCTTCACCATCAGCGGCCCGCGGTGGATGTACTTTTCGACACGGCGGTCAAGGCAGGGGCGGGGCCGCATGTCACGGCGGCGCTGCTCACGGGGATGGGGGCGGACGGGGCCGCGGGCCTCCTCAAGCTCAAGGAGGCAGGGGCCACCACGATCGCCCAGGATGAGGAGTCGTGCGTGGTGTTTGGAATGCCCAAGGAGGCGATCAAGCTCGGCGCCGCCCAGCACATCCTCCCGCTCCAGCAAATCGCCCGGAAGCTGGAACAGTTCGTCACCCAGGGGTCGGCCGCGGCGGCGAAGGCCGCCTGAGGCGGCGTTGGGGAACGCTCCTCGGAATCGGCATCGGTTCCCGCACCTTCTCCCCGGACCGCGGGGAAAGCCGGCTCAGGAGCTCGGAACCTTGCGAAGGGTGAGCTTCGACACCCGATGGCCGTCAGACTCCTCGACCCGGAGCTCAAACCCCCCTATCCGGACGATGTCCCCCCGCCTCGGAAACCCTCCCAGGCGCTGTGTCACCCAGCCGCTCGTGGTGGTGAGATCCTCCCCTGAAACCGTCTCCCCCACGAGCTCCGAGAGCTCGTGCAGGGGGAGCTGTCCCTGGAGCTCCCAGTGGTCGGCGCCGAGCTGGATCACGGGGGGTTTCTCGACATCGAACTCATCCTGGATCTGGCCGACGAGCTCCTCGAGGATGTTCTCGAGCGTGACCATCCCGACCGTTCCGCCGTACTCATCCACCACGATGGCGAGGTGTGTCTGACGTTCGAGCAGGATCTGGAGAAGGGTTTCAAGGCGGGCGGTCTCCGGGATGTAGACCAGCTTGCGGGCCACGCGGCGAAGCTCCCGGCCGGCCTCCCCGGAGCCGCGGCACCCGTAGAGATCCTTGATGTGGATCACGCCCAGCGTCCGGTCAAGGTCCCCCTCCTCGCAGAGCGGGAACCGGGAGTAGCGCGTCGCCTCGGCCATCTCGACGCACTGGGGCACGAGCATCCGCGTGCTGAAGGCGGCGATCTCGGACCGGGGGCGCATGACCTCGCGTGCGATGCGGTGTCGCAGGTCGAGCGCATTCAGCACGATGGCACGGCCCAGGGCGGTGGTCCCGCGCTGTTTCTGGGCCTCGGTGAAGAGGAGCCGCAGCTCATCATCCGAATGCCCCCGTTCGGACTCCCCCACGGCATCGAGGCCGATCAGCCCGAGGAGCCAGAGGGAGGCCCGGTTGAGGAGCCAGATGAAGGGGTACGACACGGCGTGGAACCATCGGAGGGGCATCACCACCCAGAGGGAGGTCGGGAGGGGGCGCTGGATGGCGAGCCACTTCGGGGCCTGCTCCCCCGCCACGATGTGGAGGAAGGTCAGCGCGGCGAAGCCGAACCCGACGGCGCACCGGTGGCGGGTCACCGGCGACATCAGCCCCGCCCAGTTCATCACCGGGTCGAGCAGCGCAGCGAAGACGGGCTCGCCGATCCACCCCAGGCCGAGGCTGGCGAGGGTGATGCCGAGCTGGCAGGCGCTGAGCGATGCGTCGAGATTTGCCACCACGCTGCGGGCGACCCGCGCCCGCCGGTTGCCCCGCGCGATGAGCGGCTGGAGCTGGGAGTCCCGGATCTTGACGAGGGCGAACTCGGCGGCGACGAAGAATCCGTTGAGGAAGACGAGGAACCCGACCAGGAGGACCTTCCCGAGCAGGGGCATCAGGTCGTACGGGGCGGGGCTCACAGGCGAACCTCCCCGAAGATGGTTTCCAGGATGTCGGTCAGGCTCACCACGCCGAGCTCACGTCGCTCCGGCCCGAGGACGATCGCCATGCGGTGCCCGGTGCGCTGCATCTGGCGAAGGGCGGAATCGAGGCGCAGGGTGCCGTCCAGGAAGAGCGACGGCTTGAGAAACTCGGCCACGGGGCGCGCGAGGTCGAGCTGCGTCTCATAGAGCACCCGCTTGCTGTTGACGAACCCGACGATCCGCCGGTGCCCCGCCTCCACCCGAAACACGGGGTACCGGCTGAACCCCTTGTCGCGCCGCACCCGGAGGAGCTCCGAGACCGGGGCCTCGGCGGCGACCATGACGACCTGCTCCAGCGGGATGCTCACCTCGCTCAGGGTGCGGTTCTGGAGATCGAGGACCCGGTTGATCATGACCCGCTCCTCGGAGGAGAGGGACTGGCCGGTCTCCTGCATCAGGAGGCGGAGCTCGTCCCGGTTGCCGAAGAGCCGGCCCGTGAACCGGGCCCCGCCGGTCCAACGGAGCCAGCCCCGCGAGAGCAGCTCGACCACCCAGACCAGAGGCCTCATCCCCCGGTACACGATGCGGAACGGGAGCGCCATCGCCAGGCAAAGCCGGTTGGGGTAGGTGCGGAACAGCATCTTTGGAAGCAGGTCGCAGAGGGCGTAGAAGAGGAGGGTTCCCAGGGAGACCGCGGACCAGAACGCCGGCTCCGAGCGCCCGAGCCACGCGTGCAGGGTCAGGACCCCGAGCGACACGGCGGTGAGGTTGGCCAGGGTGTTCCCGACCAGGATGGTCCAAAGAAAGTGCTCCGGGTGCTCCAGGTACCCGAGGAGGGCGGCGGCCCGGGGGTTCCCGGCCCTCACCTGCTGGCGGATTCGCAGGCGGCTCATCGAGAAGACCCCCGCCTCCATCCCCGACATGAGGAAGGAGAGGGCGAGGCTCGCCAGAAAGGAGATGAGGAGCAGGCCGGGGCTCATGCGGTTCTCCGAACCTCCTCGACCAGGAGCTCCCGCACCCGTCGTTCATCCGCCTGGTTGACGGTGAGCTTCAGCCCGCGAAACCGGGTGCTCTGGCCGACCGTGGGCACCACCTCCATGAGCCGTACCATAAGCCCTCCCATGGTCTCGACGTCGGAGATCTCCCCAAGGTCGGGGTATTCCCGGCGAAAATCATCCAGACGCATCGTTCCATTGACGCGCCAACGCCCCCGCCCCAGCTTTTCAGCCACAAACCCGACCGCCTCTCCCTCATCGCGAATCTCCCCCACCACCTCGCTCAGGATGTCCTCGAGGCGGACCACCCCGGCCGTGCCCCCGAACTCGTCCAGCACGACCGCCATCCCCCGCTGCTGGCGCTGGAGGCTCTGCAGGAGCTTGAGCAGGTTCATGCTCTCGGGGACGAAGGAGGGAAGCTCGATCGCGTCCGCCAGGTCGCACCCGGGATCCAGAAGCAGTTTCTGGGTGTCGAGGACCCCCACGATGGTGTCAGGGGATCGATCGTAGAGCGGGAGACGGCGACGACGGAACTTCCGGGCGGCGGCGACCATCTCCTCGACGCTGAGATCATCCGGGATGGCCGCCATGCCGGTGCGGGGACGCATGACGTCCCGCACGGTCTTCCGATCGAGGCCGATGATCTGGAGGATGATCTCCTTCTCCTGCCGGGCGAGGGCCCCCTGGTGGAACGCCATGTCGAGCAGCTCATGGTAGTCGTCGTCCGTGAGGGTGTTCTGGGGTTTCACCGAGCTGGGGACCACGCTGGAGAGAATGCGCTGGTTGAGTCCCTGGAAGAGCCTCTGGATCGGCCGGGTGGCCAGCTCCACCAGCAGCATCGGACGCCCGACCCGCAAGGCCCACCGATCGGGGGATCGGACCCCCAGGGTCTTCGGGAGGACCTCGCATCCGAAGAGGATGAGCACAAAAAGGCCGAGGAGGGTTGGCCCCAGGGGCCAAGCCTGGTGAAGCACCGCGGTGAGGCCCGCGCTCACGAGGCCCGCGTTGGCGAGGGTGTTGCCGAGCACGATCGCCCCAAGCAGGTCGACCGGCCGCTCCAGCAGGCGGGCCACCACCGCCCCCTCGGCGGGACGCGCCTCGAGGAGCTGGCGGACGCGAACCTTACCGAGAGCAAACAGGGCCGTCTCGGCCAGCGCGAAAAAAAAGCTGGCCGCAGCGCAGAGCAGTATGCCGGCAAGGACCAGGAAGGCCATGGGAGCCATCGGGATGAGTATCGGGAAGGAGCCCCTGGGGAAAAAGAAAAATCATCCGCCGCCCCGGGAGCACCCCGGCGCAGCCCCCACCTCTCAGGACCCGCCCCGGGCCCGGAGGCTCAGGCGACGGGCTGCGCCACGGCCAGATGGCTCCGCCAGAAACGGAGCGGCATCAGGGCGAGGACGATCAGCACCATCTGGGTGATGTCGAACAGGATCAGCCAGCGGAAGGCGGCATCGAGGAACCCGTAGGAATGGAGGCCGATCCCGAGCATGTTCACCCCGAACCAGGAGAACGCCGTGATGATGTTCCCGAACAGGGCGATGGCCATCATCCCCTTCTCGGAGAAGATCCGGCCCCACCGGGCATGGAGGTAGAAGGCGTTCCAGATCACAATCATCAGGGCCCCGTTCTCCTTGGGATCCCAGCCCCAGAAACGCCCCCAGGACTGGTCGGCCCAGATCCCGCCGAGCACGGTCCCGACAAAGCTGAAGAGAGTGGCGAAGCAGACGATGCCGTACACCATCCGGGAGAGGCTTTTCGCCATGGTGGAGTTCAGCGACGAGGAGAACACCCCGCGCAGGACGTAGAGCATCGCCAGGAACCCCGCCAGGAAGGTCGAGGAGTAGCCCAGGGTCACGGCCACCACGTGGGTCGCGAGCCAGAAGTTGGTGTCGAGCACCGCCCGCATCATCTCCATCGTGTCCCCGCTCGTCGAGAGGTGGTGGGCGATGATCAGCGTGGTGAACCCGCCGAGGGAGGAGACAACGCTTCCAATGGCGTTTTTGTGGAGGGTCTCAATCAGGATGCCGAGCCCGCAGATCCCCCATCCGATGAAGACCGCGGAGGAGTAGAGGTTCGTGACCGGGGGCCGTCCCTCCAGGACCATGCGGTAGACGAGCCCCGCGGTGTGGACGAAGAAGGTCAGCACCATCAGCCGGAAACCGGCGGTCCGGAGGGTCTCCCAATTGTTGAACCAGGAGAGGCAGGCGAGGATGAACACCAGGACATACAGGACGGAGGCCTTGTAGAACGGTTCCAGGAAGTTGAAGTAGTGCTCCCCCCGTCCCTTGGAGATCTCGGGGTCGTAGTGGTGCTCGGTGAGCCAACTGCGGTACTCCCCGAGCAGCTGGTTGAAGCCGGCGGCATCCCCCTTGCGGTAGGCGGTGGCCATGGCGGCGTAGGCGGTGACGGGATAGGGGTACTTGCCCTCACGGAACGTGTCCATGAGGACGGTGCCGACCGTGCCCCAGTCATCCCGGTTGTGATCGGGGGTGCCGGAGGGGATGACGAGCGGGTAGGCCACCCGCTTGAGCATGTCGAACTTCTGGACCTGGGAGATCAGCGCATCGAGGGCCTTTTGGTCAAAGTCCTTGGAGCCGGCCTCCCGCTCCCGCGCGGCCTTCAGCCCGGGCTCCACGAGGGCGATGCTGGCCTTGAGGTCGGCCGCCCAGTCGGCGGAGTCCTCGGGCTTGATGCTGTTCTTGAGGCGGCGGTGGAGCACGATGTTCTGCTGCAGCCGGATGACCGCCTTTTCGAGCGGTGTCTGCTGCTCGGGCTTGATCTGGGCCTCCTCGATCCGTTCCGCCTCGCGGCCGAGCTCGGCGAGCCCGGGGCGGATCTGCGCGAAGTTGAAAAACTTCTCCTCCATCCCGAGCTTCAGCATCCCCTTGAGCTCGGGGTGGTCGATCCGGAAGATCGGCCGGGAGTCGGAGACCTCCGGCTTGAAGTAGGTCTCGAGCAGCCAGTCGATGGCCGACTGGGTCTTGCCCCCCTCGAGGGCAACGGTCTCCTTGCCGCGAAGGACCAGGAGGCTGTTGCGCGCCACGGAGTCCATCGGCTGGACGCGCCCGTTGAGAATGACCGGGAGGCGGCCGAACTCGACGGCATTGAACCCATCGGCGGGCGGGGCCGGGGGGCGCACCGAGGCGGCGAGCCAGAGGGCCACCAGCCCGAGCAGGAGGAGCGAGAAATATCGGTTCATGAGGTCTTTCGTTGGATAAAGCCGACGAGGTGGGTCAGGAACTGGACGACAAGCCCGAGCCCCACCAGGACGCACGCCACGTACGGGGTGATCCAGCTGGGGTTCTCCACCACCTGGAGAATGGTCACATCCTCCCCGACGAAACTCGCCTGGTAGAACGTCAGCCCGGCATATCGGAGGGGGTTGTTCATGTAGATGAGCACTTCACGATCCTCCCCCTTGGAGGGGTTCTTGAGGCGAACCTGGCTGGAGAAGTTCCGGGGGATCTCGGTCCCTTTGTATTTGTCATGCCGGAAATCGATCAGGTTCAGGCTGAACGGCAGGTAGTGGCGACGGGGCCGGAGGTTCAGCGCGTACTCATGCCCCTGGTAGCGGACCATCTGCGGCCGGCGGATGTAGCCCGAGACAAGCCAGGTCCCAAGGGGGCCGTCGGGAGCCACGAGCTCCACGGAGACGGTCGGCACATCGACCGTGTCCATGGCGGTGACCCGGGGGGCGGGCTCGGCATAGATCTCCGGCCCGAACCCCTGCGTGGCGAGGGGAAGAGAGTTCGTGTAACGACCCACCCGGTTGGTGACGAATGAATTCGGGAAATATTCCCGCACGCGGATCGTGAAGGGGAGGCCGGGCGGGGCGATATCCCCCTTTTGGGCAAGGAGCGCCTCCGGGACGGCGATGACGCGATCCTTCTCGGCACCGCTTGTGTCCACGATCGAGAGTTCCCCCTCGCGGTCGCTCTCGGTGAAATTCCGCGTCTCCCCCTCCGCGAGCCGCATGCTCGTCTCGGTGGCGAGCTGGTCGGTGAAGAGCTGCCCGAGCAGGAGCAGGATCAGCCCGGCGTGCACCATCACGATGCCGGTCTTCTTGCGGGTGAACTTGAATCGCTCGAGATGGGCCGCCACCAGGTTCGCCAGCAGCACCGTCCCAATGAGGTAGCCGCCGGGAAAGACCGGCACCCAAGGGGCCGCCAGGACCTGGGCGGCGGGGAGCGGATCGACGTAGATGCTGACAAGCTGGAGCGACTTGCGAATCGCCGCGTTCATCGAGGCGGCGTCCACGAAGAAGCTGTGGAAGAACCGGGCCTGCGAGAGATAAAGCCCGAGGGGCTCCTGAGCCATGGTCCCCAGGAACACCAGCAGGAGCCCCAGGACCAGGAGCACCAGGGTGAGTCGCAGGGAGGAGAGGAGGCGGAAGTAGGGCTTAAGGCGCATTGGAGTATTTGGCGCTTTTGACAAAGTCGAGGAAGGCCGCCTTCTCGCGATCGGCGACCGCCGGGTTTCCCATCAGCTTGTAGAACCAGGTCTGCCCGCCGCGCGGCACCACCACCCCGATCAGCCGGGCCGGCTGGTGGTTCTTCGCGTCGGTGCCGGTGACATCCACCACGGTTCCCTGGATGCCGGAAAGGTCGACGGTCGTGGTCTGGGCGGCGATCTCACCGGCCTGAATCGGGGGAAGCCCGACCTGGCCGCGCCACCGGTTGACGTTCGCGGGAAGCCCCCCGACATCCCCCGGGAAGCTGCTCACGGTGACATCGACCCGCGCGCCGGCATCTCCCGTGGCGGTGAATTTGGCCAGGAGCATCGGCCCGGTCGGCGCCTGCTGCCAGGAGGGGGGAACCTGCCACTCGGGCGCCGCAGGTGCACCCCCTTCCGCAGCGGGAGCCCCACCGGCGGCGGCTGCGGGGGGAACGGCCCCTCCGGCGTGGGGGGAGGGTGCTCCACCCGCATCCGCCATGGGAGGGAGGGCCTTGGGGGCCCCGAATTTCACACTCCCCAGAAAGCTGACAAAGGTCGCGCGCTGCGATTG